>CACZQG010000086.1 GCA_902783235.1 uncultured Ruminococcus sp. | reverse complement strand
GAAATTCAAGGAGGGAAGGTGCAGGAATACTGGCGTATTTCAAGCCTTTCCGACGCAGAAGTTCAGTATTTAGACAAGCAGAAAATTGAAGATTTAGTTGGGGAATCAATATAATCAACCTTTGTTTAGCGATCACAAGCAGCGGAAAGGAGGGGATACCAGTGAACAGACAAGCTCTTGATCGTGCGTTATCGTTTTCGGCGGTATCGGTAACGTTAAATAATAAAAAACAGCTGTGTGCGCTGAGTGCATCGGGGGATCACATTGCGCAGTAAAATACCACTTTTATTTTATTTACATATATATGCATCATACATTGCCGCATAATGCGCACAATTTACTGCGGCATATGCATGATGCCATGAATTGAGATGTACGTTTCACCTGTTAAACGGGTCGAAATGTTCATTATAGAGTCTTTATGACTCATATACTTTACCTTCCAAATTTCTCTCTATAGATCAGCCCATACAGCCTGACTTGCTCCGCTGTATGGGTTGATTTTTTTTACGCTTATCTCCCATAGGGCCGGGGTTGGCAAGGGGATCTCGGCAAAATACTTTTCTGTAATGATAAAAACGAATGGGCTGAAAATGCCGTCATATTGCACACTTTAAACACTGCAAAGCTGTAGAAATATACAAATATGCTGTTAAAAGAAAAAAATAATTAAAAAAGCTTAGAGTTTTACGATTTTGCTGCGTTTATATATATAGAAGCGAATAAAAGCGAAGACAGAAACGAAGATCACAGAGAGAGGGTATATTGATCTGAAAATGAGAGGGGGATCAATGTATCCGTGACAGTTTATGGGACAGGATAATATTATATTATGGGCACCTCTAAAACCTCTGCCGCAAATCGGCATTACGCCTTTTATCGTCATATTGTCTTAAATTTCCTTGAAATACGTAAGTATGCCTGCGGAAATTTCAGGCAATCTGCCGACAAAATTCCCGGCACGTCTTTACGACATAGGTTTTCAGAGGCACCCATATTTTTCTGCTGCGTTATCATTTCGGCTGCTCTTCGTGCTCATAACTGCCGTATCATTCAACTTATGAGCGAAACTAGGCAATACCGCACAATCTTTGTGCGGTATTGCCTTAAGTAATTTATAGTTTATTACTAATCGTTTACTAAAATTGATTTCCATGTTTCGTACAAGTTACCTATTGACATTTTTTGCTGTAAATGTTATTATTTATTGTGTATAAATATACTTTAGGGGGAATATAATAAATGAACTTTAAAATTTTTAAAAGAGCGGCTGCGGCTGTTGTAGCATCATGCACATTGCTTGTTGGCTCACAGATGGGTACTGTGCCGGCAGCTGCCGCAGATGACTGTCATGATGACTGGCTGCACGTTGAAAATGGTAAGGTAGTTGACATGAGCGGCAATGAGGTCTGGATGACCGGTGTAAACTGGTTTGGCTACAATGTCGGAAGTCAGGTGTTTGACGGGGTGTGGTCGGCTAATCTGGAGCATTGTCTTGATCTTATCGCAGATCACGGATTCAACCTTCTGCGTGTTCCTATGTCAACTCAGATCCTTTTGCAGTGGAAAAACAATGAGCCGGACCCTATGATAAAGGTAAATGAGTACTCCAATCCCGAACTTACCATAGAAGGCGTTGAGGGCGGTAAAGTAAAGTACAGCTTTGACATTTGGAATCAGGCCGTTAGGTGGTGCAAGGAAAAGGGTATCAAAATAATGATGGATATCCATAGTGCCACCACAAATGCCGCAGGACACAACTATCCGCTGTGGTATGATGACAATTACTCAACAGATGACTGGCTGGAGGCGTTGTCATGGTTTGCGGATTATTATAAGGATGATGATACCATCATTGCCATCGACCTTAAAAATGAACCACACGGCAAGACCGAGGAAGGCAAATTTGCCAAGTGGGATAACTCCAAGGATGAGAACAACTGGAAATATGCGGCAGAAAGAGGCGCAAATGCTTGTCTGGACGCAAATCCCAATCTGCTTATAATGGTAGAGGGTATTGAGGTGTATCCCAAGTTCGATCAGGGCGCAGACTGGACAACACCATCTGTTGACTATGCACACTATGACGAGCCCAGCAAGCTCTGGGGCGCATGGTGGGGCGCAAATCTCCGTGGCGTAAAGGACTGTGACATGGAAATGGGTGACAGGCAGAAGCAGATAGTTTATTCTCCCCATGACTATGGTCCCGAGGTATGGGCGCAGGATTGGTTCTATCTGAAGGATGACAGCAAGACCTTTTCACGTCAGACATTGCTGGACGATTACTGGTATGGCACATGGGCATATCTTGTAGAAGAAAATATGTACCCTCTTCTTATGGGAGAATGGGGCGGCTGGGTCGATGATGAGCATGATAAGACCGGCGAGAACAGACACTGGCTCCAGGAAATAAGGGACTATATGATAGATAAGCATATCCATCATACATTCTGGTGCTTCAACGAGAATTCATCCGATACAGGTGGACTGGTCTATGATAACTTCAGCACGTGGGATGATGTGAAGTATGAATTTGTAAAGCCTGCTCTCTGGCAGACCGAGGACGGAAAGTTTATAAGTCTGGATCATTCAATACCCATCGGTAAGAACGGTATCTCAATGGCTGAATACTACGGCAGTGAGCCTACACCTCAGAACCCTACAAGCGGTCCCTCCGCCAAGGCGAGCGGTGATATTACCGGTGATGGCAAGGTGAATGTGTTTGATTCCCTGGCGTTTAAAAATTATCTCCTTAAAAAATCCGGTAATATTTCACTTACCAATGCGGATATGAATGGGGATGGTGCAGTGGATATTTCAGATCTTGTATCACTGAATAAATTCCTTGTCAAGAAGAAATAATGATATATCAGGGCGATACTGTACGTTGCTGTACGGTATCGCCTTATTGGTAGGGGATGCTCGGGGGCGTGGCGTTTGTGCTATGAAAAAACAGAGGGTATCGGCTGCGGAAATATACAAATTTTTCAGGGAAATCAATTTTTATAAAATAGTTACACAACACATTTGTAGGGAACGAAGCCATCCACATCCCTCAGATTATATAGCAAACAACAAAAACAATTGGTTGTTACATTAGCTCGTCACCAATAATTGGTGAGATATAATGAAT
>CACZQG010000085.1 GCA_902783235.1 uncultured Ruminococcus sp. | reverse complement strand
GTTCATGAGGTGGAGATACTTGAAGTGGAAAGAGAGATCCACGATGAGGTGAGGACTAATCTTGACAAGCATCAGAGGGAATACTACCTCCGTGAGCAGATGAGAGTTATCGCTTCTCAGCTGGGGGACGAGGAAGAACCCCAGGAGGAGGCTTATGAGTATCTGGACAGGATCTATGAGCTGAATTTCAGCGAAAAGGATACGGAAAAGCTGGTGAAGGAAGCGGAACGCCTTATGAAAATGCCCCCCTCTGCACAGGAGGCATTCGTGATAAGGACTTATCTTGATACGGTACTGGAGCTTCCCTGGGACAAGCAGTCAAAGATCAAAACGGATATTAATAAATCGGCTAAGATACTGGATAAGGATCACTACGGTCTTAAAAAGGTGAAGGACAGGATACTGGAAAGCATCGCAGTCCATGCCATGACAAAGGATCTTTCCGGTCAGATACTCTGCCTTGTGGGGCCTCCCGGCGTGGGCAAGACCTCTATAGGACGCTCGGTGGCTAAGGCTCTGGGGCGTGAATATGTGAGAGTATCCCTGGGAGGGGTAAGGGATGAGTCGGATATCCGTGGTCACAGAAAGACCTATATCGGGGCAATGCCCGGAAGGATAATAAATGCCCTGAAACAAGCAGGTACATCAAACCCCCTTATCCTCTTCGATGAGATAGACAAAATGGGCAACGATTTCAGAGGCGACCCTGCCTCCGCAATGCTGGAGGTGCTGGACAGCGAGCAGAACAAGGAGTTCAGGGATCACTATATCGAAATACCCTTTGACCTGAGCAAGGTGGTATTTGTTACTACTGCCAATACCACTGACACTATCCCCAAGCCCCTTCTGGACAGAATGGAGGTCATTGAGCTTTCCAGCTATACCAGAGAGGAAAAATACCATATCGCCAAGGATCACCTGATACCCAAGCAGCTGAAAAAGCACGGTCTGAAGGCTTCCCAGATGAAGGTCAATGATGCCGCACTCTTTGATGTTATTGATTTTTACACCAAGGAAGCAGGAGTGAGAACGCTGGAAAGACAGATCGCCGCTCTCTGCCGTAAGGCTGTTAAGATGATCGTGGCAGGTGAGGCGCAGAAGGTAAGCTTTACCAAAAAGAACCTGGAGGAATATCTGGGTCCCAGAAAATATATAGATGACGAGCTGTCCAAAAAGAACGAGGTGGGGGTGGTAAACGGCCTTGCCTGGACATCCGTGGGAGGCGTTATGATGCCTCTGGAGGTACTGGTACTGGAGGGCAAGGGGGAGATCAAGACTACCGGCTCGCTGGGTGACGTTATGAAGGAAAGCGCACAGCTGGCTGTAAGCTACACCAGAAGTATTGCCAAAAAGTATAAGATACCGCCGGATTTCTATAAGACCTGTGATATACACATTCACGCTCCCGAGGGGGCAGTACCCAAGGACGGTCCCTCCGCAGGTGTTACTATGGCGACAGCACTGGTCTCCGCTTTGTCGGGTATTCCTGTACGTCACGATGTGGCTATGACAGGGGAGATAACCCTTCACGGAAATGTGCTGCCTATAGGGGGACTTCGTGAAAAGACTATGGCAGCCTATAAATCCAATATAAAAACTGTTATTATCCCAAAGGGCAACTCGGGAGATATGGCAGAGGTGGACGATGCGGTCAAGGAGAATATACGCTTTGTTTTTGCATCCAAGATCGAGGATGTGTTGAAGGAAGCACTGTACAGAGATGAGTAAGGGAGGCAGGTATGAACTACAATAAAGCCGAATTTACAGCATCCTACGGACTTTTTTCTCAGATCCCCCCCTGTGAGCGGATGGAGATCGCCTTTGCAGGAAGGTCAAACGTGGGAAAGTCCACACTTATCAATAAGATATTCAACCGGAAAAATCTGGCAAGGGTAAGCTCGGTTCCGGGAAAGACGGCTACCATTAATTTTTACGGGCTGGAGAATGTGTACTTTGTGGATCTTCCTGGCTACGGCTATGCTAAGATAGCCAAGTCGGAAAAACGCCGCTGGTCGGAGCTTATTGAGGGGTATCTCAATTCCGACAGGGATATACGTCTGGTGTTTCAGCTGATCGATATGAGACACCCCCCCTCGGCGGATGACCTGCACATGATAAACTATCTTATTGATAATGAGATACCCTTTGTGGTGATACTCACTAAGGCGGATAAGCTGAAAAAAACCGCACGCATGGAGCGAATGGAAAAATTTAAAACGGAGATCCCCTGCTTCGAGGATATTACCGTTATTCCCTTTTCTTCCCAGACATTTGAAGGAGTAGAGGAGGTAAGGGGGATAATTGAGGAGCTGGCGGAATAAATTATAATTTATAATTAAAGCAAAGCGAGACGGCTATGGCTCCGAAAAATGATAAAAATTGAGATACGCACAATTTAAAAAATGCGTAATTCGTAATGCGTAATGCGTAATCAATTGTGTCGGCAGAGCCGACAATATCTGAAAGCAAAGCGATACGATAATACCTTTGCT
>CACZQG010000084.1 GCA_902783235.1 uncultured Ruminococcus sp. | reverse complement strand
ATCCAAATACCTAAACGTACTTGTTTTTCAAGTCAAATCAAAGATTTGATGAAAAACTGTCGTCAAAGATTTGGTGAAACACTGGCAAATAACAAAGAAATGCTGAAACATGAACTAATAAAAATATAGAACCATCCGTAAGCAAGTAAAAAGACAAATTCCAAAACAGAAAATATCAAATTAATAAAAAACAATCCGTAAGCAAGTAAAAAAACAAATCCCGAATCTTAAACTAAAATAAAAAAATGCACCACGGAATCAAGTACAAAAAAACGTTTATTCCCCTAATAGTGTAGTAACAGGCTAAACAGCATTTTACCCGAAATTGGACATATGTCACTGTATAAAGCTGACAATAAATTTACTTAAACGTTTTAGAAAAATATGCAAATGTTGACACTGTTTCCATTGTGTGGTATAATGGGATATGTAAATTCAATACAAATAACAGGAGGAATTATTATGCCGAAATTTGATCCGAAAGTAAAGTACGATTACCTTTTAAAGTGGATAGACAGCGATGTCACAAAGACCCTTATTGACGGAAGTATACCCGGGGTGAGCAATGCCGCTCAGGAACTGAAAACAGCTCTTCTGGCGCACACGGATTGTGAGGATCTGAACACCACCAATACAGTAATGGAAAAGCTGGAGGCTTTCAATCAAAGCATCGCTGACAATGATGCGGTATTGGCAGGAAGGGATGGCATCAAGGCTTATCTTGAATACGGAAAGAGCCTTGCGAAATATGCACAGCTTACCGCCGACAGGGAACTGGATTCCTTCAATATCGTAGGCAATGAGCATCTTACTGAGGATTACGGAGCAAGCGGCATAGCTACTCTCAATGCGAATAAAGTTCCAAAGACCCTTGCAGAGCTTAACACCTCACTGTGTACACTGGGCTATGACAAGCTGTGGAACTCCCTTGCAAAAAGGGTCGATCTTGAATGCCGGACAAACTGCTATCTTATCAAGGATGAGGAAGTCAAGACACTCTCCGATGATATTACAAATGCCAATAGCGAGCTGAAAGCATCCATTAGAACTGTTCAGGATAATGCTTATAAAAATCAGGAGATGTACAACAACTATGAAAATACATTCAGCGATGAAAACTATGGTAAGATGTCTGTTGCCAGACGTACTCTGGACTGGCAGAATGATGCACTGGAAAGAGGCTGGGATCCTTCAAAGATAGATGAGTTTGAAATGCACAGGCGCATTCATGAATCAATTTTTTATAGTCCCGATTACGATACAATGAATAGTAATTATAATGGTCTTGCTAATCTTGGCGACTACTCTAAAAAGTATCTTGATGAGTACAACCCGCTGAACATTAAGTTTACAGACCGCCGTGATTTTCATGAAAAGTTCTTGCATATGAACAGCATGGTTCATAATACATTGTTAGAATTGGATAATAGTGTGCGTGAACAACGTGAATTGTCTGATTATAACGATGAAAATAGTGACAAAGAGATACAAGACTATGATAAAGTTCGTTTGGCTAAGTACGGAAAAAGCGAAAAGAAAATAATCGAAAAAGGGAAGGAAGCACCGGATACAGTAGAGAAGTATAAAGAAGATTTAGATAGACATGCTGATTTTGATGATACACAACATGAGTATCATGAGATATATCATAGAAGAAATAAGATATACACGCTGAGTATCTTCCACAATCTTTACAAGAGAAAAAAGGATGACAGGGATATATACGGAGTTGCTGGTGACCGCTTTGATAAATACGCCTATAATGTTAATCACCTCCACGGTGATGAGAATGAAAAAAAGCAGTATACAAAATATCTGTTTAACATTAAGACCAATGTGGGCGCACAGAACGTTCTTGAAAATGCAGGAATAGAAAGATCCGATCTTGCAAATAGAGTCAGAAAAAGAATTAAAAAACACGATGAAGATACTTTTTACTCGGATAATAAGTATATGGGTAAGTTCTATGTTTCGTTAAAACATACAAGCTTTCTGTATACGAATGATGAGGATAACAGTTATCTTAACATGACTTATAATGAAATGTCAGAAGCCTATGCGGAACTTGTAAAATCGTCCCGGGAATTGAAAAATAATGCTCCCAAGCTTGCTAATAGGTTTAAATACGGACATGGCAATGATAAAATAACGGAACGAGGAACTGATGATATTGCTAAAGCTTATATTATTGGATATAACAGCAAATTTGAACTGGGTATAAATGCCGTAGGCAAATTCAATCAGACAGAGAACAGATCAAGCTATATGCTTTATCAGGCACTTGATGTGGGAACGGGCAAAAGAGAATATGAAAAAAAGGCTATGAAAACCAGACTTAAAGCCATTGAAGATTTTTACGGTGACTTCAATGCCAAGAATGATGCAATATCGGATTTCTTGGAGGATAACAAGGATAGAACGAAAAACGTTACCCGTGCCAGGGATGATAAAAGATCCCCTTCATACCGAAAAATGATCTCGGCGTTAGAATTGCTTGAAAAGGTTCGTGACCCCGAGCATTATGAGGAATTCACTCCGGAGGAAATGATGATGGCATTCGAGAATGCCAAAATAGCCACCAAGGAATATGCCGATTCCCATTCGGGTATGAGCAGATTATTAGGACGAGGCAACAAGGCTGAGGGTAAAAAGCGTGCCCAGGATGCAAGGGCGATCTATGATGATCTTGTTTATATAGAAAGTGATATTAAATCTATGTATATGCATTTAAGCTTCATGCCCAAGGGAATGAAAATGGGTGAAGCGAAGAAAATGTGCAATGATGTTATAGCCGAAATAGATCAGGGTGTACCTTCAAACGGTCTTAACGCAATGGATGCACAGGGCAGGGAAAAAGGACGTATAGGTCTGGATTATGAGGGCACTTACCGCAATACTGTGGACATAAACGAGCTTCTGGACAAGAACGTTGATGCCAGGAACTTATACGGCATAGGCAGCCGGCAGGCTATCAGGAATTTAGACCTTGATGCTCTGAATGCAGAAAATCAGCCTGCGAATGATCTTATAGGTGATGCCGATGAGGGTCTGGACATCATCAACGTGAAGAGCAACAGAGAATCTGTGACAACGGAGGCTGAAGATGAAAAGGATAAAATCATTAATACCGGCAATTTCATAATAGATACTTCATCCGGCAAAAAAGAAGATCAGGTTGACGAGGAGTATGAGGACTGCAAGAAGGCTGTGGATGACAGTGCCAAGGATATCAATACAGCTGCTAAAAACGGTGACACAGGAAAATTTAAGAGTGCACTCAATACCCATATATTTACTGTTAAGAGTATGTGCGAATGCGACAAGTTCAAGAGAAAGCCGAGTGATAAGGATATGCAGAAGACTCTTGATGAGGTCGCAGATCTTACAGCAGGACTGCTTGCCGCAAAGGAGCTGCAAACCTGTATCAAATCGGATATGACCGGTGAACAGCTCAAAGGAATAAGCTTTGAAAATCAGAAGGCAAAGATCAAGAATTCTCATGAATTCAAAAATATGATGCAGGGCGGTGACCCCTGGCAAAAAGCCAGAGATATAATTATAAAGCTGACAACCAAAAAGGATGATCTGGTGTATTCAAGCTATGTAAACAAAAAAATGGAGAACAGGCAGCCGGGCAGTAACAGAAGCAGCATAAAATCCACTAACACTATAAATATGGATAAGAAGAAGACCGAGGTCTCTAACGGCAATAAGAGTATAATTAAGTGATTCGGAGTACTTTATTTTCGCTCATACCCTTTTAGTTTAATGCGTAATGCGACTATTTCTAATTCGTAATGCGTAATTCGTAATGCGTAATCAATTGTGTCGGCAGAGCCGACAATATTAAAAAGCAAAGCGAACCCCCCTATTAATTTATAATTTATAATTTGTAATTATTGTATCGCCTGCGGCGATGTATTTAAATGCATAGCGAACCGGTAAATGCTATCGTTGAAATAATATTAAAATCATAATTTAAAATTATTTTTAATTATGAGTGTTTAATGTTATTTTCATTCCAATGAAAGCAATTTCCAGTTCGCTATGCTTTAATTATAATTTATAAATTAAAAAAATTAAATATCTCTTTCCCTATTGACAAACCTACTGTTTTACTGTATAATTAAATCACACAAAACATATCAGACAAATAGGAAATGTATGAAAAGGAGTATATCATGTTCAAGAAAATAACGGCTTTTATTACAGCCGTCATATCTGCGGCAGTACTTACCGCCTGCGGCGGCTCAGACGGTACAAAGGATAAGGTGAAGATCGCCTACCTGCCCATAACCCATTCCCTTGCCCTTCTTGAAGAAGCGGAGCAGCTGGAGCAGGAGCAGGGTGTCAAGGTGGAGCTGGTAAAATTCGGTTCCTGGACTGAGCTTATGGATGCACTTAATACAAATCAGGTGGACGGCGCATCGGTGCTTATTGAGCTTGCTATGAAATCAAAGCAGGAGGGTATCGGTATCAAGGCTGTTGCCCTGGGTCATCATGACGGAAATGTTATAGTTGTAAATAATAACATCTCATCCGCCGCCGACCTGAAAGGCAGAACATTTGCTATCCCTCATCGCCAGTCATCACATCACATACTTTTAAATGATGCTCTTGCAACTGCGGGTCTTACCATAGATGATGTGAATGTTACCGAGCTTGCCCCCACTGAAATGCCCTCTGCCCTTGCCAGCGGTCAGATAGACGGCTACTGCGTTGCCGAGCCCTTTGGTGCTATGGGAGTATCACTGGGAGCCGGTAAGGTGCTGATGAATTCCGAGGAGCTTTGGCAGGATTCAATATGCTGCGGACTGGTGCTCACTGATAAATTTATAAATGACCGTGCCGCTGATGCAAAAAGCTTTGTGGAAAGCTATAAAAAGGCAGGAAACAGCCTTGACAAGGATGAAGCAATGAAGGTGGCTAAGAAATACCTCAGCCAGACTGATGATGTTCTGGATATTTCTCTCAGGTGGATCTCATATAACGATCTGGAAATAACAGAGGATACCTACAATACACTTGCGGAAAAGGTGAAAAAGTACGGTCTTTCCGATGAACCGCCTGCATACAGCGACTTTGTAAAAAATGATTATTGATAGGGTGTGACTTGAATGAAAAAGCTACTTTCGCTTAAAAATGTTATAATATCTCTTGCAATACTGGTAATAATATGGCAGCTGCTGTTTATGATAAGTGATTACAGCGAAGCATTGTTTCCCTCACCACTTATGGCGTTTGAAGCATTGATAGAAATGGTGAAAAACGGCACACTTCTTGAAAATGTGGGAACCAGTATGTACCGCTTTGGTATAGGCTACCTATCCTCGGTACTCATCGCAGTTTTGCTGGGGCTTATGCTGGGAAGACTTCCCGGAGTGTTCAAGTATGTAAATCCTGCCCTGCAGCTTCTGAGACCTATATCTCCTACAGCATGGATGCCCTTTATCGTTCTGCTGTTCGGGATAGGGGATATACCGGCAGTGGTCATCATCTTTATAGCCGCTTTTTTCCCGGTACTGCTGTCAACAGTTTCCGCAGTGGGAAATATAGACCCTATCTACCTGAAGGTTTCAAAAAATTTTGGTATCAGACAGCCGGCTCTTACCTGGAAGGTGATCCTTCCGGCTGCCTTTCCCCAGATCGCCAACGGTGTGCATCTGGCTTTGGGAACAGCATGGATATTCCTGGTAGCAGGTGAAATGGTAGGCGCTCAGTCAGGTCTTGGATATCAGATAATAGATGCAAGAAACAATATCCGTGCGGATATTCTTCTTGCTACCATCGTGGTCATCGGCGTTATAGGCATATTGCTGGACAGCATACTAAAGCTTGCGGAAAAGCTTATACTGCGCTCATGGGGAGGTGCTGACTGATGTACATACAAGTAAAAAATGCCTGCAAGCATTTCAAACAGGATGGAAGAGAATTTACTGCTCTGGACAATGTTTCCCTTGATATTGAAAAAGGGGAGTTTATTTGTCTTCTGGGACCCTCAGGCTGCGGTAAAAGTACACTTCTCAATGCTATGGCAGGATTTGAAAAGCTCAACAGCGGAACTGTTGAGATAGATAGCAGGCAGGTATCTGCCCCTTCCATAAACAATATAACTATTTTCCAGAATTACGGTCTTCTTCCCTGGAGAAATGTTATAAAAAATGTTGAGCTGGGGCTTGAATCAAAAAAAATACCCGGTGAACAGAGAGCGGAAACAGCTAAAAAATATCTGAAGCTTGTGGGACTGGAGGGCTATGAAAAAAGATACCCCCGTCAGCTTTCAGGCGGTCAGCAGCAAAGAGTAGCAATTGCAAGGGGACTGGCAGTAGATCCGGATATCATATTTATGGACGAACCCTTCGGAGCCCTTGACGCTATCACACGAATGAAGCTGCAGGAGGATATACTGGGAATATCCCGGGAGGAAAAAAAGACAATTATTTTTGTTACTCATGATATTGAGGAGGCAGTATTTTTGGCGGACAGGATCGTTGTTATGATGGCTGACCCCGGAAGGATAAAAAGTGTGGTGAAGGTACCCCTGGGAAAGCATCGTGACAGAACAGGCAGAGATTTTCTATATGTCCGTGACAAGATATTTGAGCTTTTCAATATGAAAACGGAAGAATACATCGAATATTACATTTAATCTTTAAATCCAATAAAAGGGATTGAGAGTAAGGCGCTTTTATCCAATTCGTAATTCGTAATGCGTAATGCGTAATTATGGAGTCGGCAGAGCCGACAATATCTAAAAGCAAAGCGGTAATGCCTTTTTATAGCTGCTCTTCGTGCTTATAGTCGCCTTGCGCATAAGAGAATAAGCGAAACGAAATTTTGTTTACGCTTTATAGCAGCTCTTCGTGCTTATAGTCGCCTTGCGCATAAGAGTATGAGCGAAACGAAATTTTGTTTATGCTTTATAGCAGCTCTTCGAGCTTAAAGCTGCAATTACAATGGAAGTATGAGCGAAACTAAAAGCTTTTGCTAAGCTTTTCTCGAAAAGCGTTTCTTCAATTT
>CACZQG010000083.1 GCA_902783235.1 uncultured Ruminococcus sp. | reverse complement strand
CCCGAATGATCGGATTTTGCTGATTTACCCGGTCTTATACTTGTTTCAGGTATATCAACACATGAATTGGTCATGTTGATAACGATGAGTCCTATCTGTTTTTTCAATACAAAATTGATGTACCGTCTGGCCGGAGAAAGCTCGAGGCAGGCTTCTATGGCATTGTCGAACAGATTTGAAAATATCGTTGTCATATCTATATCCGATATGAACTCTATGGGAAAATCTTCAACATTCAGATTTAAAGGTATATTTTTCTTTTTGCATCTGTCCGCTGCTGTGTTGAGAATTATTGCGAGCATCGGATTTTGATTTTTTATTACCGGCTTTAGTCTTTCAGCAGCTTTTGTAAGATCAGAAAGGTATTGCTGAGCCTGTTGGTTGTGGTCGGAATTGACAAGTGCTTCAAGGGAAGATATGTGCCTGTTTATGTCGTGGGCTATCTCTCTGGCAGCATCGTACTTCTTGTTCAGCTCACGATACATTTGCAGCTGCAGGTTTTCCTGCTGTTTCATAAGAAGCAATTGCTGTTCCGTATCCCTTAGCATAGATATTTTTCGGAGTATATATACCACACATATATCAAGTACGAAAAATCCCGTCATTACAAAAATAAGGAACTGTCCGCTGAAATAGTCCTGTATCTTATCAAAGACTATAAAGAAAAACGTTATCTCAAAGGCAAGGAGCAGAATATAAAACGCTATCTCGCGCCATTTGACTTTGATATTCTCGTTTGATCTTATAAACAAAACACATATCCTCGACAGAAACAACAGGATTATCCAGTTCCATATATACTGCTTCCAGTTGTATTTTACTACGATTTCGTTTATAGTATTATCCTGTATCGACGAGGTTATGAACACGCTCATTGCATCGGAAACAAATGCTATGAGTATATACAGAGAGGAGTAGATTATGGCAGTCTTGAGAGAACATTTGTATATGGCTATGAACATGACAAAGTAAACTATGCAGAATGAGATAAAGTTCACCAGCGGTATCCTTAAAGGCAGCGTTATGAACTTCGCAATATTTATCAGCACTACAGCAGATATACGCAGGGGAAAATGATCCTTTCTTATCTCGAATTTATTATAGAACATACCATAAAAGAATATGCATAAGATGACCGTTGTCACACTGTCTAAAGAAAATCTCATTTTTGTCACCCCTTATACATAGATAAATAATGGTTTATGCTGTCAAGCATATTGTTATACTTTCTTCTTGAAATAAGTATCAGATCATCGTTTTGCATGACTATTTTTTTATTTTTACTGTCGATCTCCTTTATACCGCTTATATTTACGATAAAGCTTTGATTGGGCATTATGAATCGACTGTGTTCCAACGTATCATATATGTTTGAGAGCTTTTCTTTTATAGTATAAGTACTGTCAGCAGTTATTACATCTATAGTCCTGTTTTCCATATAATGGAAGTAGAGTATATTATTTATATTCAAGTTGATTATGCGGCCTTCTATAGCACTTATACGGTAAAGCTCACTGTTTTCCTTTTCAATTTTCAGCTTGGCGTACTCTACATAGTCCTCTAAGTTACCGCATATCTCCTTTTGTGAAAAGGGCTTTACGATAAACGCAAATGGGTGGATAGTCATGCTTTGCTGTATATAATCCCGATATGATGTGACATAGAAAAGAGCGGCATTTTTATTGTCTACACGCAGCTTTTGCGCCGTTTCTATCCCGTCTATGCCTTCACCCATCTGTATGTCGAGAAATATCACGTCATAGCTCGTCTTATCATTGAGCAGAGCTTCGCCGCCGGAAAATGTATTCAATATGATCTGTGTATTCTTTTCTTTAAAAAAGTCGTTAACTATTTTTGAAATGGCTGTTCTTTCCTCTTGTTCATCGTCAACTATTGCTATCCTTAACACCTTACCCCCCCCTTATTTGTTATAAGTCAAACCGTCCCCGAATTTTCGGGAACGGTCTTGGTATATGAGAAAAAATCGGAAATAGCTTTATACCACATAGTAAGGGATACACGCTATCTGTTCTCCCGTTACTGCATCAAAAATGTACTCTTCAAGCTTGTTGTGACTTTCGGCTCTGTATGCGAGCCTTAAAGGAACATCACTGTACTTATCCACATATATTATTTTTTGAGGTTCACTTAAACCGTAATATGTGCTCTCATATTTCCTCATTATCTCTTCTCCGGAAAGACACTCCGCTTCGGTGTCCACTTCCATATACTTCTCAGGGTCAACTATAAGGTCAAATTTTATAAGATCAGCCATCTTCTGTTTGAAACAGGCAGCATAGACATTGTCGGCATTATATATATTGCCGTAGCCGTGAAGGAGGATATTCTTATAATATACAGAGAAGAATATATCATCGGCACAGCTTTTTAATGGGTGTTCGGGTTCGTAGACAAGCTTGAAGTCGCTGAGATCGGTATTACGGTATTTTAGCTTCATTTCAGTCAGAAGAATGTCTTTGATTTTTTCTATATGCTCTGATCTGCTGTCGGTAATATTTTCATTTGTTACTTTGTTCTTTAGCATCAGAAGGTCAATGATATTGAGCTTGCCGTCGTCGTTAAGATCCCCCATTTTCCAGTCCCGAAGCTTTATGTCCGATGTATTTAAGAGCCATTTTCTGAGCGTTATCACATCCGACACTTCTGCTTTTCCGCTTGCATTTATATCGCCTGTAGGGACAGGCTTTTGAGTCGTATATTCTTCACTGAAGTTTCCGCTTTCATCAACGGTAAGATTCATATAGGTTATAAGAACTCCGTCTCCGTATATATGCAAGCGCACGGTTCCCGGAGAATCTGCTGTGATAAGACAGTATCCCATAGCATAGTTTTCATCGTATGATATACTTTTTATGCACGAACTGCTTTTACAGCTTGCGGAAGCCGTTCCTGTAAGCTCACAATTGATTTTGTACGGTTCAATAACACAGCCGTCCTTTTTAACACCAACAGGAACAGGGACAAGTGCCTGATTGCCGGAAAACATCACTTCTTGCGCTGCCTTTAATGCTTCATAGCTTTGGGTATATTTTTCAAGGCTTTCATATTCCGCTTCAAGAGTAATTGTCTTTTTCTCGTGATCTATATCCTTGACGGTGATTATGCCATTGCCTATGTACTTATCATAATACTCCGGAAGGAATACGGGAAGAACACGTTTATTTATATGATAGTCATAGCAAAGAAGATGCGAGTTCCTGTCTACAGTATCACCGATTTTCAGAGCTCTGCCGTCAAGATAGGTCACATTGTTAATATTGGGTGCAAGGTAGATCGCAGTCCCATCAGATCCAACTACTTCTGCATCAAAGGGAAGGGTATAGTTCTCTTCACTGATAAATGCAATATCATAACCCCCCGTGCTGTTTACTATATTCGCACACGCACCGATATTTTTATTGTCATAGTGAAGGGTATCGTACTTATGCAGCTTGTCACCCGGCTTCAATTCTGATGTATTGCGGTATTCGCTCTTTTTTATGTTCTTTGATACAGTAATAGTTATGGTTACAGGTGTTATTTGCTCCTTTGGAGAAGCTGTTATAATTGCGGTGCCTTCACCTGCTCCTGTTACCTTGCCCGTTTCATCAACATCAGCAACGCTTTCATTGTCCGAGGACCATGTTATCGTGCTTTTAGCACCGTTGCCCCATACGGGGCTAAGCTGTACGCTTTCGCCTATAGTTATAGTATCCTTCAGATTTGTTATCTCAAGCTTTTGCAGCGTGGCATACATGACCTCTGCTCCGCATACATAGCTTTCCGAATGGTACATGGTGCCGGACACAGCGGACAGGCATACAGCACCTGACAGGATAAACGCAGTAAATTTTCTTTTCAAATTATTTCCTCCTTTATCTTTTAATAATTATAACAAAATTGCTTTTATTAGTCAATGGATTTGACGTAAATGGTCACATTTTTCACTTATATGGTATATGCTTTTACGGAATGATGTGTTGAAAACATCATAACGGATCATTCTGTTGCTCCAAGATCCGAAGATGATGCTTTAAGCTGATACTCGATCAGTGCAGATGTGTCGAGCATATTTACATCTCCGTCACTGTTCATATCTGCATTCTCCATCGCCAAAGCATTTTTTAGAGGGTATATTTTGTGATTAAGGCAATACTTTGTAATAGCTGTAATATCGGACAAGGACACCTCGCCGCTGAGATCTGCATCGCCTTTAAGTGATGAAGATATCGGATCATTTATGTATTCCTCTGTGATATGAGAAGCAGCATCGCTTTTGAATGCAGCTATACAATCGTCCTTGTTTTTTATATCTCCGTTACAGTAATCGCAGACCGCATCAAAAAAGCTGTTTTTCACATCTGAATCAAATGGAGAGATGGTACTATTTATTTTTATGGATGAGGCATTCCTGTCAAGTACTTCAAGAGCAGATTCGCCGCCAAGTACACTTAGTCCTGTATTCTCCTGTGTTATTATATCTTGTGTGACAGCACGATTATTCGGCATGATATATCCGCTGTAGTCGGTGGTACGGTTGTCTGCATAAGTACGCATACCATTACTATTAACAGTAAAAAATCTTATAAAATCGGCAGCCATATATCCGTTATCAGCCTTAGCGTATACACAAAACATATTTCCTCCCCAGTAGTATGGCTGAGGACCCTGACAAGCTGACCATTTGCCATATGTTTTTCCATTTTTACCACCTGCTGCATGGTTCAGTATGGCATCTCCGAAGCCCCATGTTGGTACAAAATAGCCCATGATATCATCTGTTTGTCCAGCGCTGTACCATGTATCTGTCCACGGGGAGAGGTGTGACACATATCCATTATCCCACATATTTTTGGCAAGTTCGATAAAGTCGTCGTGAAAGCTATCAAATGCGGGAGCATTGCCCTTGATCCATGAGGAGGTTATTCCGCATGAATATGCATTCCACATCCCGTAAAGCGTAGCGGTAAGTGCTGTTTTTCCGTTGGATGCACTGTATACCTCAGCAGCAGTCTTCTCAAAACCATTCCAATCGGAAACAAGCTTTTGCATTTCATCGGGTGAGGTTACTCCGAGATACTTTTCGGCAAGATCCTTTCTGTAGCACCATGCCCCTGTGTAGGTCTCATACATAGCTCCCATGATACTGCCTTTGTTTACGCCGTTTGTGGCTTTGCACAGTTCATGGGTATAGGCATACTGTCCAGAAAGCTCTGAGTCGGATATACCGACCGCAGAAAGCGGAGCGGTAATAGTGCTGTCGTTGAGATATTTAACTGCCCAGTTTGGTTCAGCAACAAAAACATCAACATCGTTTCCGCCAAGAAAATACCTGTTGTAGCATTCGGCTGCTTCACCGCCTCCTACCTGAAAATTCACAAGTTTAATCTTATCCTCATCCATGCCGGAATACTGCTGCCATATGGGGAGCATTACATAAATATCATCACCCGTATAGCTTATAACGGTAAATACATCTCCGTCAGTTGGGAGTGTACCATTATATGTGCCGTTCTCTTCGGATGCTGTGACATTCATTGCAGCAGCTTCAATTTCAGGTGTGCTCACAAAGCTCACTGTGTTATCCGCATATACATTTGCCCCCATAGCTTCCGTTATTATAATCGCTGCCAACATTGCCGGTATCCTTTTGGATTTACCCATGTCAGAATCCTCCCTATAACTAAATATCAATTTTATACGCATTCTTTTATGATTATATCATTAGTTAGATGTTATGTCAATGAGTTTTACTCAAATGGTCGTTATTTGTACTTATTTGGTACATATTGCTCCCCCAACTAAACCTTGCCAACAATACTTGCCAGATAGAAAATTTCTCTGCCTTCATCATTTTGGCAAGCTTTAATTGGGAAAGCAATAGTAATATGTTTTAATATAAAATCTCAAAGTATCTCCTTGTCTTAAGTCAATATCGCATGATCCTTGTCCGGTATTGCTTTAACCATACTTTTCAGTGCATTTTTCTTTTGACAGGCAAAAAAACTGTCACATCAGACACTCATGTCAAAATGTTATCAGAACAGAGCAGTGGGAGCAAAATGGAGTTGAAACAT
>CACZQG010000082.1 GCA_902783235.1 uncultured Ruminococcus sp. | reverse complement strand
AAATGCTGGCATATTTCAAGCCTTTCCGACGCAGAAGTTCAGTATTTAGACAAGCAGAAAATTCAAGATTTAGTTGGGGGATTAATATATGAAGCTTTATCGTCTAACGTATGGCATATTTTCTTATAGCTTTTATGCAGCCATCATTTTCACAGGTATCAGTGACAAATACAGCTGCCTGTTTAACCGATTCGGGGGAGTTGCCCATAGCGACCGGGATGCCTGCAAGCTTTAGCATGGAAATATCATTATTGCTGTCACCTACAGCCATGACCTCAGCCATGCTTATATTCAGCAGGTTTGCAAGGAACTGAAGTCCCTGACCCTTGCAGCAGGTACTGGATGTTATCTCCAGATTGTAGTCCATAGAGTAAGCTATTTTGGGAGCAGGCTCCAATTTGCTTATCCTGTATATTGCCTCACGCCTTTCCTTTATATCCGCAAAGAAAAGGTTTATCTTTTCAAGCTTCGGCTGTGTTTCATTATAGAATGACATAATGTCATCCTTCATTTCACGGGCATTGAGCAAAACATTCTCAAATCCGTCAGTGACATTATATTCGTCAAGAATAAGGGCATCAGACTTCTGCATATATCCTTTTCCGCCGATATACAGATCAATAAGGCATTTATAATCGGAGAGTATATTGAATATTCTGCGTGCTGTATCCGGTTCAATGGTATCGGTATACAACAGATCCCCATTGTGATTTACGATGGATGCTCCGTTGGATGTAATAAAATACTTTATGCCTGTTATGTCTTTTATGGTATCCGGTATCTCACCCAGCACTCTGCCTGTACAAACCACAACGCTTATGCCCTGTATGGCGGCACTGTTGAGAGTCTCGATCACCTTGTCGGAGTAGCTTGTAGCATTACTGATTATTGTACCGTCCAGGTCAAGAGCAATAAGCTTGACAGCAGCTCTGTTTTTCAGCAGAGATTTTTTTTCGTATATTTTATGAATAAATGATTTAACATTCTTATATCTGAGCTGGCGTTTTTTCAGTGTATTGAGTGTTTTGGTATCGGGATCTACGATAAGCTCGCCGGTAAAACCGTTTACGGCAGCGTAGTGACCGTTCAGGTCAGGGTCGATCTCTCCTGAATTGATGATTGCGGGCATCTCAAATCTTCTTGTAAGGAACGAAGCATGGGATTTTTTCATTCCTTCAAAGGCAACTACAGCACTTGCGCCGGCAAAGCTGAGATCTACAACATGGCTTGGAACATAGCAGTCGGATATTACTATTTTATCTCTGGCATTTGTCATTACAGGCAGAACGACCTTTTGCACATTTTCGGACAAAAAGAACTTTACATGGTTAGAGATGTCTACAATATCATATGCTTTAGAGCGCATCATCTCCTCCTCCATTTCAAGGAAGCTGGCTGCAAAGCGTTCAGCTACTTTGTCAACGGCATATTCAGCGCACATCTTTTCCTCTTTAATGATCCTGATTATGGAATTCACATAATCATTGTCATGCAGCATCATCTGCTGGATACTGAATATCTGTGCGTTTTCTGAACCTATTGTATGGAGTGTTCTCTCATATAAGGATTGTAAAAAATTAAAAGCATCAGCACTTGCATGAGTGAAGCGTTCTATCTCGCTATCAGTATCTGTTACTAACTTTGATATAAATTTAACATTCGTATCTTTTAAAAAAAACAGATTACCGAATGCAATACCTTTACTGATGCTCATTCCTTTGATGATCTTCATATTCTGCCTTTCATTTTCTACTTTTATCAACAGGTCGGGATAGTGCTTGAGAGTTTGTTGATCAATATTCACCGTTTGTATTATTGGACGAGCGTTTGCTGACAGCTTGGTTGAGATTATATTCTTAGCCGCTGTTCTTTATATCATATAGATAATAATATATGTATATGCATGAAGGTAATAAAGTATTGATGTCCCAATTAAATCTTGAAGATTTATGCGAAGAATAAATGCTGAAATTCAAGGAGGGAAGGCGCAGGAATACTGGCGTATTTCAAGCCTTTCCGACGCAGAAGTTCAGTATTTAGACAAGCAGAAAATTCAAGATTT
>CACZQG010000081.1 GCA_902783235.1 uncultured Ruminococcus sp. | reverse complement strand
CTGCCTTCCGCCGTATTGTTGGCAAGCTTCCACGAGCCTATACGGGCGCTGTCAAACACCTGTAAATTCTTTATAAGTCTGCCGTTTATCGGTATAGCATCCTTGCCGAATTTGAACTTGTCTATATTCAGAAGATAGCCTTCGTTTGAGCTCTTGAATACAAGATATACATTGTGAACGTCCTTTATCTCGCCGATATTGAAGGATACCTCCTGCCAGTTCTGCCAGCTGCCCGTGCCGTCGAACTTGCACACTGACACAGGTGTACCCTCGGGCTTGTCGATATATATTTCTATATCGGCAGCATTTCCTGCCAAGTTTGCCGTGAATGACTTAGCGCCGTCGGCAAAATCAACATACCTGAAGCCGATGTAGTCACCGTTTTCGATGTAACCTACGTCCTGTCCGCCGCCTGTCATATCCTCTGCTCTGACACCGCTCTGAACTGCGTAATTTTCAGCTTCGATGTAATCAAATGCAGATATGGGGTCGATCTTTGATTCGGGAGATGTCTCAACAACGCCTGCGGGGAACGAGTCAACTGTAAGATCGTTTATGTAGTACTCGATGTTCATGTAGCCCTGACCGCAGTAATCTCCGCTATAGTCGGAGGGGTCGCTGGGGTTGAGACCTCTTGCAAGCTCCCAATCATCGTCCATACCGTCATTGTCGTTGTCGGTTATCTCTTTTTTGGTAACTGCCGAGGGGTATTCATATGTAACTCCGCACTTTATGTTGTATTTGCTGAGACCCGACTGCGAGGAATCATACGCCTCTGTACCGCTGCACTGTCCCGTTCCGTTCTTGGTCTCATCGGCACACTGCTTGTCGATTTTGGTACGCTTGTCGGAGGAAATGCCGTTTCCTGCATAGCTTATAACGTGGTCATAGGAAGCCGATGCGCTTTCACAGGTAAGAGCCGTTGAGAGGTCCTCACCGTCCTGCATGATCGTAAAGTGATCTGCTGACTCGGTATTGCTCTGATTTTTGTCGCTGTGCTTATACGACATTGCCGACCAGTTGTTGTTCTCGGCATTTCTCACTGAACCGTCCTTATTTATGATACGGTTGCCGTTCATATAGATCTTGAAATTGTCCGAGGACGAAACCTCAACATAGTGGTATCCGCCCGAAGTGGAATTTCCGGCTTTGAGAGTATTATTTACATAATTTACATGACCGATAGTACCGTATGCCGTCTGATAGCCCCAGTCATAGATGATGTTGTTGGTGAAATCTGCGGTTTCCGTGCCGACCACCTTACCGCGGAAGTTTCTTGATACATTATGTATGATGAGGTTGTGGTCAAAAGTGAGATTGCTGCGTCCCATCATAAGACCGAAGCCGTGTACACCCTTAACGTGACCGCCCCACGAGTTCGCAGGTCCGATGACGCTGTACTGAACTGTGTAGTGATCGTTATTCGAGTAAAGTCCCCACTGCTCGTCTGTGGTCCAGCCCATAGAGCAGTGATCTATTATGGAGTTTGAACCCTTAGCGCCGCCCCATGCATCGTTGCCCGAGCTTGTGGATTTATCGGGACCGGGACGCGAGGACAGGTAACGGACGATTACATTGTCGCCGCCCATACCGAATTTGTAATCTTTAAGCGTAACACCCGAGCCGCCCGGAGCTGTCTGTCCGGCAATGGTTATGTTGCTGCTGCAAACAATGTTGCTCGACAGGGTTATCGTACCGCTGACATCAAATACAACGATCCTGTTCGGCTGACTTACCGCATCACGCAGTGAGCCTGCGCCGCTGTCGTTGAGATTAGTAACGTGATATACCGTGCCGCCGCGTCCGCCGGTAGCATATTTACCGCCGCCTACCGCACCCGGAAATGCGAGCAGATTTGACGTCGCTGCTGAAGCAGTCGGTGCATCGGATATGTCCTTTCCGATCTGGACAGATGTCAAAACAAGTGTGGCACTCAGCAGAGCGGCTGCACCCTTGCGAATAAACCTTCTCATACGTATCTCTCCTCCTGTATGGATCTTGATCTTTCTTTAAGGCAACAGCGCATCTGACGCATATTCCTGCGGTATCGCCCTAAATTTTTTTGCCTGTTGAAGGAACTCGTATAGCTCACATAATAACAGATAGTTCCCTTAACAGACAAAGCATACAGTATTCGGTGATATCCTTTCGAAGCCATAGCTTCACAGGAGCAAGACTGCCAAGTTTAAACGTTTAAACTTCTTCCGACACTGTATCAACAATAAAAGAAAAGTGGCAGAAGCCGGTGATACTCGGTATCCCGACTTTGTGGTAAACGGTAAAATTTCATCAATATCAATAAAAATTTCACCCAAAAATTTGATTATTATAATTATTATAACATTTTTTGTGAAAATTATCAATACGCATTGTGCTACAAATATGAAAATCACATTACACCCTGCATATGTATTTTTAACATTATTTTATATAATAGTTTTAACAATATTTGACTGCGTCATTATTTATACGTCAAAAGGCGGATGCACATAAAGTGCATGTGAATTATCATATACCATGAGATATATTGAAGAGAGTGTGTCTATATTTTTGTTATAAATATTTCTGAGATAATTTAAAACAGTATCATATTCGGGTGTTTTTGTTATTCATTCAAAGCGTTTTAGAAACATTTCAAATTCCGGGCTTCCCCAGTCATCACTGGTAATTATTTCGTCGTCCTTTACTGTTTTGAATGTTTCAAGAACCATATCAGTGATCTTTTTTTATGTTTTCCGCATCTGCATTTGCTGCTGCTGTATATGCGATATTTTCAGCGTGTTTCTTAAAAAGGCTTATACATATGTACTTGCAGCGACAGCGGCTGCACAAAATACCACCGACATTACTAATATGCCGACAAATGATTTTATCTTTAGCGATAATCCCTTTTTATGGCTCATTGTAACTCTCCTTAAAGTATTTTTGTATAAATATATTCTATTTTATTATATCATTATATTTAAAATTTGTTAACCGTGTATGTAACATATCGACAAAAAATGCACCCTGGGGTGCATTTTTTGTTCGATTTGTCATGGCATTTATTTACCGATCTTATTTATAAGCTGTATAAGTTCATCAGATGTCATACTACGGCTGTCAGTGAAAATACCGTCAATAGTCTGTGATGAAAACAGTTCTTTTAATTGTTTTGTATCTATATTTCCGCCGTAAAAAACAGGAAGAGGTTCCGGCAGATCGGGCAGTGCATCAAAAGAGGCTTTCTTTATAACATCTATCATTTCAAGTCCGTATTTAAGGTCAGTCTTTTCACCATCGAATTCCCACATAGGACGATACATTATACCCATTCTGTAAACTGCATCTTCAGGTACTTTTGAAAGTCCTATGCGTACCTGTTCTGAAACAATATCTTTTGCGATACCTCTTTGCTTCATTTGTGATGTTTCGCCGACACACAAAAGACCCTTCATTCCGATACTGAGAAGTCCACCCAGTGAATCACGGCAGAATTCATTTGTTTCACCAAGAATAGCCCTCCTGTCTGTAAGACCTGCTATACCTGCATGAATGCCGATCTTATGAAGCTGTTCTGCCGAAGGCATACCAGATATATTGTCTGCACAGAAGCATTGCGAACAAAGCTTTACAAGTTCCTTATCTTCTATACTTTTGGCAACGGTTTCAAGAAGCTCTGTAGGAATGCAGACAAACAGCATTATATCTTCCATTCTTTTAAGATGTTTAGTTTTTTCACATATTTCATTTATCTGTGTGATGATCTCATCTGATGAAGCTCCTGATGAAAAATTATACCAATAGAATTTAAGCATTTTTTACCTCCCTAATTCAACAAGCATATTGTTGAATCCTATTACTCTTGTATATTCAACGTTGTCAGCAACGCTGTGTATCATTTTAAGATTTGAAAATTCTTCTTCGTCATCATCTACCACAGAAGGATCAAATATTTCGCCGTTATCACGCAGCCTTAAGATTATCTTATCTGTCATAATACTGCAAAAGAGATCTATCTGCGGTTTTTTCTCGATATTAAATCGGCGTATATGTTCGACCGTTTCCTCAGTCAAAAGCTCCATGTACTGAGCTTTTTTATCTGATAACCCGTTTTTAAGACAAAATTCTCTTATCTTTTTTGAAGCATTAACTGCACTTTCTTTTTCAGCACTCATACTTATATCGTACAAATTGCAGTTTTCGGAACTTTTTTCAAACAGCAGGAGACTGCTGTATTTATTGCTGTTCATCTTATAAATAATAAAACTTACAAGGAACAGTATAAAGGCTGTCAGTGTTTCCGATATAAGAAGCGCCCACCATATACCTGAGATGCCGAAAATTTTTGACATTGCAAAAGTCAGCGGTACAGTTATAGTGAAACCTCTCAGAAGAGTTATCATTATTGAAAGAGATCTATGCTTTACAGACTGAAAATAATTCATCATTATATAGCATACACTCATTCCTATAAGACTAAACGAGAATATCCTGATAGCCGGTACAGCTGTTATCAGTTCGTTTTCGGACTTAACCGAGAAAAGTGAAAGAACAGTTTCGGGGAAAATACATATAAAAGCTATCACTGCGGTGCAGCAGCCAAGTACAAATATGAATGTTTTTTTAAGTACTATCCTTATACCCTTATGGTCTTTTTCACCGCTCAGCATACCTACTATCGGTGTCATAGTATCAGCACCGCCCGATACGAACATTGAGATAAATGTCAGAAGGAAATTACATACCGAGAATGCTGTGATGCCTTCCGGACCACCGGCACTTATAACTATTCTGTTTAAAAGTATTGCCTTTAAGAAAAGAAGCACTGTATTAAGAACCGATGATATGCCGCAGGCACATAATTCAGCGAGATCTTTTATGTTTTTTATTGCAGTTTTAGTAAATTTAAGTGTGCGTTTTTTATAGATAAAAATATAATACAGAACCATTAAAGCTCCGAACAGATAGCCTGTTACTGTTGCAAGTGCAGCACCTTTTATCCCCATATCAAATATTTTGATATATACTATATCCATAAGGAGATTTACGGCATTTGATATTATAAGCACAGAGGATGAAAATTTCGGCAGGCTGTCAACACGCATAAGCATGACAAATGTTGGAACAACGATTATCAGAAAGCTTCCGTATATGCTGTATGAAACGTACTCTTTTACCATTTCTGTAAGCTTTTTTTCGTTGCATACTGCTGATACGATACTGTCAGTAAAAATTGTACCTATAAGCGTTACTATCACAGAAGATACTATTGCGCCTAAAACAGCAAGAGTAAAGAGCGAATCGGCTTTGCTTCTGTTTCTTTCGCCTAAAGCTCGTGATATGCTTATAAGTCCGCCTATACCAAAGAGAAAGAATACCGCCTGCATGAATAATATAACAGGTTCGGATACATTTACTGCTGTAAACGCATCGGAACTTATAAGCTTTGAAACTATTATTCCGTCTATGAAAGAAGCGAGAAGTATAGACATTGCACTTAGTATAGCTGGAAAAAGGTATTCGTTGAATTTCTTGCCGAGAAGTGTACCATTTCTTTTTAATGTCATCATGATATGCCCTCCACTTCAAAAAATCCCATTCCGCAGAGTGCCTGCAGGAAATCAGTTATATAGCTGTCAGCCGTCATAGACCACCTGAAGCCTAGACGATAAAGTGTCTGAGTTGTATACTCATTTAAAGTACGTATCATTTCAACTTTTTTGCTGCTGTCTTTGTTGTCATAAGCCATAAGCGTTGTAAGCATTGCGGCTTTTTTCTCATCG
>CACZQG010000080.1 GCA_902783235.1 uncultured Ruminococcus sp. | reverse complement strand
TCGCATTTGTGTCATCGTTCATTGATTATGCTCTTGACGGATATAAGGTAAATGCCATGGGTTATATTCTGAAACAGCCTGGAGGTTTGAAAGTTGCTATATCGGAATGTATTGGGGCAGTCATTATTACTATTGTTTCAATCATTACGCCTATGGCTGACAGTAGAATATATGGGCTGTTTTGACCGCTTAGCAATGATATTCTTAATATAACAAAAACTATACCACAATCATGATATGACACCATTAACAGAAAATTAGCTTTCATTTTGTTTCTTAACCACCACTCATATTGCAGAAATCCCCCCTTGATCTGATACAAAATCAATGCATCCATGTATTAAAAGTAAAGAGAGCCGATTCCCACGACTCCTAACATTTATCTGTATCCTTTCTGTCTTGTATTCTGCCGGTTTTACTGCCAAAATACACTATAACCAAGTGTAGAATTAAAAAAATCAAAAAATATGTTAAAAATGCAACCTTTTGTCTTGTAGAATTGTATATATAGTGAAAACAACGTTGTGATAATACCTATAGGAGAACATATGAAACTACCAGTTGAATATTTGGCAGAGCGGTATTATAATGCCCTCTACCGAATAGCATTTCAGGTCACAAAGAGCCGGGAGGATGCGGAGGATGTAGCTCAGGATACCTTTATGATCTATTACAAAACTAATAAGCAATTTGAAGATGAAGAACACATTCGCGCCTGGCTTTTTCGCATAGCAATCAACCGGGCAAAAAACATTGTCAGTTCATTCTGGCACCGCAACAGAGAATCCTTTGATGAATACAGACAAGAACTGGTTTTTGAACAGGATGAAGACAGTGAGCTGTTTGATGCAGTGATGAAACTGCCAAAGAAATACCGCATTGTTATACACCTATACTACTTTGAGGATTATTCGATAAAAGAGATTTCACAGATTATAAGCTCCAAAGAGGGTACAGTCAAAAGCAGGCTGTCCCGGGCAAGAAAGATGATCGAATCAACACTCAAACACGGGAAAGGAGCTGACCGCAATGAATAAAGATAGGTACAAGCGTACATTTGAAGTAATAAAGCCATCAAATAATTTTGTCTGGGAAGAAAGCATTTCTCATAAAAAAAGACAACCTCTCTATATTCCCAGACCTGCTCCTGTAGCCAGCATAGTGCTTGCCATTGTCATAAGCAGTTCAGGAGCAGCCTATGCCGCAAACTTTGCCGGATTTCGTGATGTGGTAAAAATCTGGATCAGGGGAAAGTATGTGGAATCTACCATGAAAAAAAACGGAGATGGTCAGTTTAACGTTACGAATCCTGACGGAGAATCCTTTGTTGTTGGCGGATTTGATGAAGACGGAAATCCCATATCCGGAAACGAAATTAAGGAGTATCTGGAAGGTCCCGATGTAGTTCGGGATAAAAATGGCCGAGTATGGTTTTATGACAAAGATTACCATCTGGATATTACCGATGACATCTCCGATGGGGAAGCTCGTATTTTAAGAGATTATGGTAGTAAAAAGAAATACATAGTCGTAACAGTTGATGAGGACGGCTGCTTTGGAATGTCGTTCTCTGAAAAAAGTTTTGAAGATGCAATGAGGTAGAAAATGATTGAATATATCACGGAAGGAATATGGATTTTTAAAGACAGCTTGTTACTCGGTATCATCATCTTTTTAATATTTCAGACCGCACTTATACTGCTTAAAAAACGCAAGTGGAGCGAATATGTCACTATCTCCAAACTTCAGTTCTCCGCAGAGTATGTACTATCAATATATGTCTGCGTGATTTTACGGATCACAGGAATCATAGGACAGGAGTTGCATTTTTACTTCTCACCGGGCAATCTGCTCGGGTTCCTATCCGTCCCTTTTGCCGGAGCATCGTTCTTGATGGTGACACTGAATTTTCTGTTGTTTGTTCCCTACGGATTCCTGTGCGGATATGTGTTTCAGGAAACATCACTCCATATCAAACATGCTCTGCTGCTTGGATGTGCCAGTTCATTTTGCATTGAAGTCATACAGGCATTTACCGGAAGGATGACGGAAATAGATGACCTGCTTATTAATACTGCCGGATTTGTAGTGGGTTATCTGCTGGAACAGGCCGTAAAGGCTCTGATCGTGGATCATCAGATCAAAACAGGACTACTGCGCTCATCAGGTATCATTGCCGTATCAGCAGCCTTGCTCTTTCTGCTGTCCTTTATTGCAAATGGAGATGCTCTGCAGAAAGCGG
>CACZQG010000079.1 GCA_902783235.1 uncultured Ruminococcus sp. | reverse complement strand
CTCGGGATTGTTGCGGGCGAACTCTCTGACTTCCTCTTCGGTAGCCTTTTCCTTCTTGGTATGTTCGTCTGCCTGTTCTTCCAGTGTTTTTCTGCGTTCTTCTTCGATCATCTCCTGCAGCTCCGCCACCTGTTCTGCGTGTTCTGCCTGTTCCTGCAAACGTCTCTTCTTTGCACGCTTGAGAAGCAGGAATATTATGATACCCGCTATTATAAGAAGTGCCAGTAATGAGATACCAACGATAAGCATTATCCTTCTCTGTAATGGGGTAAGTACATCGTCCTCGTTATTATCAGTATCTTCCTCCTCAGTAGGAAGTGTACGGCTGTAAACTGTGATCTTGTCCTCAGGGATATTGGTCGCATTTCTTACAAGTCCTATGATAGCATTTCTCTCATCTCTGGACATAAATGCGTTTCTTGTAGTAACAACTACCGAGATGGAAGCGTCCCTGACCGTTCCCTGTGCTCTCTCTGTCTGACGCAGCAGATAGCCCAGAGCCAGCTTCTGATCCCTTTCATAGTGAGGCGTGTTGTCACTGTTGAGTTCATCCTCATTGTCATTCTGATAGTTGGGGATATCTGTATTATTTTCCTCACCAACTACGCCGCCCTCATCAACAGCAGACTGATTGGTGTCATATTCCTTATGTTCATCATAAACATAGCCCTGTCTTGATTCCTCGTCAGGAAGGAGATTCTTGGACTCCTCCACTACCTTATCATAGTCGATATCAACGGAAGCTACCGCATCAACGCCGTCGGGATACAGGCTTTTAAGTATATCTCTTGCATTCTGTTCGTACTGATGCTTCATAGCATTTACGAATTCCATTTTCTCGGAAAGATCTATTCCCTGACCGGACTGCTGTGCTTCCACCTCAGCAGTAGAAAGAAGCTCCTGACCTGTCATACCATCAATTACGGTAACGTTGGAAGGCTCTATCTGCTGCGCCGAAAAGGCAACCAGGTTCTTGACTGCCGAAACATTTGCCGGAGTAAAGGTAGCACTGTTTTCAAGTGTCAGAGTAACGCTTGCCTTAGCGATCTCCTCCGATTCCTTCCAGGCATAATCACTGCTTTCCGGGAAGGTTATGGTAACTACAGCACCCTTTATGCCTCTTATTCTTTTAAGAGTGGTCTGTAATCTGTCCTGCAATTCAAAACGAAGTGTCTGCTTCTTTTCAAACTCAGTCATAGTCATGCTCAGGTTATCAAAGAATGTACCGTAGGAAGGTGCAGTCTGAGGATAGCCCTTTTCTGCCAGGTCAAATACCAGCTGATCCCACTGATCACGGCGTACCATTATTTCACCGTCGGAATTCAGCTCAGTTTCCACATCCTGAGCCTTGAGCTGTTGATATACCTCTGCTGCCTCTTCCGTGGACATATTGGGGAAAAGAACAATAAAGGAATTATCATCTGAGCTGTTCAGGGCAACGGTAAGTATGATACCACCGATTATAAGCACAGCCGCAGCTGCGATTATAATGATCTTGACCACCTTGGTAAGACCTTTCCAGAAGCCTTTAATTTTATCCCATATATTTTTGAACTTCTCTTTCATTTAAAAAAATCTGCTCGCTCTCTATAATAAAATAAAAAATATACTATACATTAAACAAAACAAATAAGCTGCAGTATTTGCAGATAGACCATATCCGTGGAACCATTCCCGGATATCCTTCGATCTAAAAGATCAAACCTGCATAGACATTATGTCTTTATATGCGTTTACCACCCTTGTGGTGAGCTGAACTGTCATTTCTATAGCAGTTGAAGCCTTTGTAGCGTCCAGCATAGCACCTTCAATATCGTTTGAATTACCAACAGATATGTCGTAAGCACTGCGAAGCGACTGGGCTTCCAGATCCTTCACATTCTGTATTTTAGCTCTCAGTATATCTCCGAATGTGGTCGAGGAGGGCTTTTCCTCCTTAACTGCGTTGGAGACAGGTGTAACTATAGAGGGAAGCTGACTTAAAGGTACAATAAACATCCGGGATTCCTCCTATTTAAAAGTAAATGCCAAAAATGCTCTGACATTTATGCGATTTTTCTGATCTGTTTTTATCAGGATCCGCATCATTTGCCGGATCCCATGTATAACCATGCGGTAACTATCAGCTAAAGAACATCCGTCCTGTCAAAAGGCACTTACGAGCTTCTGCCGATCTCCAGTGCTTTCTGAGCCATAGCCTTTGCCACGGAAAGAGCACTTAAATTTGCTTCGTATACTCTTGATGCCTCCAGCAGGTCAGTCTGCTCTTCAGTATTATTTACATTGGGATAATATACATATCCGTCCTCATCTGCATCAGGATGCTCCGGATCGTAAACAGGTCGCAGATCCTCCTGACTTTCCTCAACTCTCGCAACTCTTACGCCGCCCCCCATTACCTTCTGGAGTGCCTGATCGAAGGTCTGCCTTCTCTCCTGAAATATTATCTGCTTTCTTCTGTAGGGACCGCCGGAAGCAGTTCGTGTTGTGTTCTGATTAGCAATATTCTGATTTATGATATCCATACGGAATCGCTCGGCAGTGAGAGCCGAACCAATTATATTAATGGAATTCAAAAATGCCATTATTTGTCTCTCCTTATTTCCGGGATGCATTCAGGGGTCACGATAAAAAGTGAAAAAATCAAATAAATATCCCTTTACAGCCCGTTTGTTCCTTTTGGTTTATTATTCTGTCTTTATCTCTCTATGACTTTTTTATTTAAAATTAGCGTTTGTAAAAACATATCTCAGATTTCCGATGGCGGAATTGAGCTTTTGTATTATTGCCGATGACTGGTT
>CACZQG010000078.1 GCA_902783235.1 uncultured Ruminococcus sp. | reverse complement strand
GTGGGGCGGAAGATGGGACTCGAACCCACTACCTTCGGGACCACAATCCGACGCTCTAACCAGGTGAGCTACATCCGCCATAAAAATGGTGCGCCTTGCTGGATTCGAACCAGCGGCTTACTGCTTAGAAGGCAGTTACTCTATCCAGCTGAGTTAAAGGCGCATTATTGGAGCAGGTGATGGGAATCGAACCCACGTAGCCAGCTTGGAAGGCTGGAATTCTACCATTGAACTACACCTGCAATATTCAATTTCGGTCAGGGAATAATCAACAGGATCATCTCGGATTAACTCTCTTTAATTTATCGTCTTTGATTCATTCTCTCAAACCAACAATATAATTATATCATACAACCGTTCATTTGTCAACACTTTTTTTGATTTTTATTCTTTTATATAAAATTTTTTTCTGCTCAATAAAATATCAGTGATAAAATACCATTTCAATTGCATTTCAGCTAAAGCAATATACAGTCATTACGTAATTGAATGCAGCTATTAACTTCGGTGCAAAGGACTGCAAGCTGTCTTTGATCCCCGGCAGCAACAGCAGCCGAAGTTAAGGCAATACCGCACAAAGACCGTCTGACAGTTTTGTGCAGTATTGCCTGTAGTATTATTGGATATCATTGCATTTTGACAGATATAACTTCATTTCCTCTATGTATATTTTTGCCATATCGCTCAATATCTGATCTTTTTTTGCAATATATCCAATGGTCATTATACTGTCAGGCTCTTCATCATCAAGGTATGGTATGGCGGAAAAATCCGAGCCATTCAGCTCCTCGCAAATAATGCCGGAGCAAAGGGTATAACCGTTCAGTCCAACCATAAGGTTCAGCATAGTGGCTCTGTCATTTACCTTTATCATCTGGGGATACTCATTATTGCTGTATATCTCCTCAGCAAAGTAGAACGAGCTGTTGCCGCCCTGTTCAAAAGAAAGGCAGGGATAATCCTGAAGCTCATTTTGTGTGATAACACTGCTGCCTGCAAGTGGATGTCCATTCCATACATACACATATGACCGGCAGTCTATGAGCTTTTTAAATGCCAGACCGTTTGCCTTTAGCAGCTTTTTTATAGCGGTACCGTTAAAACTGCTGAGATATATTATTCCAAGCTCACTTTTCAAAGTTGAAACATCTTCTATTACTTCAAGCGTCTTGGTCTCTCTTATAGCAAAATCATATTCATCAGTACCCAATCGCTTGACCATCTCAACAAATGATTTTACAGCAAAGGAATAGTGCTGTGTTGATATCCCGAATTTTTTCTTTACACCCTCACATTTGCCGTATTTCCTCATCAGCATCTCATATTGATAATAAAGCTGCCTTGCGTATAGCAGAAACTCCTCGCCCTCATTGGTTGGAGTAACTCCCTTGCTGCTGCGGTGAAATATGGTAATACCAAACTCTTTTTCAATATCATGCACTGCGCCGGTAAGAGACGGCTGTGATACATAGAGTAACTCAGCCGCCTTATTCAATGAACCGGTTTCAGATATAGTGATCATGTATTTTATCTGCTGGATAGTCATGATAAGCAACCCCTTTAATTCCTATTATAGCAATATGCTTTTATTATAGCAGTAAACCGCACATTTGTCAATAGGAAGTGCCGGCTTCACCGTAATACAAAACAGAAATGGGTACAGATCAGATCTGTACCTATAGCATATCAGACTGCCTTTTTAAGCCTGTTTCTTATAAAATCCTCCACTTCGTTTTCCTGCATTCCAAGAACAAAAGCAAATTCACGATTTATAAGGTGCTCGGCTTCATTAATTGCCCTTTCATCTGCGGCAAGAAGCTTTTTACCCTTTGATTCCTGCTGCTCACGTTTCAGGTAAATAGTGCCTATCATGGACATAAGCTTTCTGTGGTCGTTGCTGTGAAGCACCTTTTCAAACTGGCTTTTCCGTTCCTTTTTATCATCACACCACTGCGAAAGATCCCCGGTACCCATATTATCTATAAGCCCCAATATCTGATCCCTGGTAAGCAGCGGACGGGTTTTTCCCGATAAGCTGCTGCACGGAATATAGTAAGATGACTTTTTCTGATCTATAGGTACCAGCTTAAAATAATCCTGCTGATCCACTCCGTTGAAGCATTTTTTCACCTTGCCATCAATGCGGCATATCTCGCTCGAACAGTAAACTACATATTCTCCTGTATCCATTTCCGGCATCTCCTTTTTTATAGGCAACACCGCACAAAGACCGCTTGGAAACTTTGCACGTCATCTGCTTGCAGATTTTCCTTTATCTTGCACAAAATCTCTTTGACATACGCCAGTATGCCTGCATCGATTTTGTACAATCTAAAGAAAAATCTGACTTCGCATCT
>CACZQG010000077.1 GCA_902783235.1 uncultured Ruminococcus sp. | reverse complement strand
GAGATTTTGTGCAAGATAAAGGAAAATCTGCAAGCAGATGACGTGCAAAGCTTCCAAGCGGTCTTTGTGCGGTGTTGCCTTAATAGGCACGGCTGTATATGCGAAAAACAGGTCGATTTTTGCCTGTGATATTGTTATCTATAGGAAAGGACACAAAACGATGAAAAATACTATATTGCTTATAGGTCTTATCATAGCTGCGGTGGTGCTGGGAGCATTGCTTGCAACTATCACATCCGGGTCCGACACATTTCAGTGGCTGTCTTACTCAAAAGGATTCAGCATATCGCCTACTACTATTAATCTTGTGGTGTGTAAGCTTACCTTTGGTATCGATTTCTCCATGAACATTGCTCAGGTATTGTTGATAGTTGCGTCTATTTTTGCATATCCCAAGATGAAAAAGCTTATTGGCTGATCTTATATGGGTATGTCAAAATACATAAAAAACAGGTATGATAAAATTGGCAATTTTTCTTGAAAAAATGATTGTTAAAAACGGCATTTGGTGGTATAATAATATATAGGACACGCAGCCTTATTTATAATGACGGGGTGATGCCCCTTATTGAAGGCTGATAATGTCCGGAAAATACCTCCGGATAACAGATCCGGGTCATATATAACCGGGCTGTACAGTACAGCTTTGGTATATTATTCTGGGTATATTTAAATTATGATCTGTAAAAATGCCTGTATAGGGTGCTTTTATAATTAAGGAGAAAAATATGTTCACTAAGGATATTGGAATAGATCTTGGTACAGCCAATACACTTGTATATATGAAGGGTAAGGGAATTATCATACGTGAGCCCTCTGTTGTTGCTGTGGATACAAGAACAGATAAGGCTAAATATGTGGGAAAAAAGGCAAAAGAGGTAATAGGCAGGACTCCCGGTTCCATAATTGCTGTAAGACCTTTGAAAGACGGGGTAATTGCGGATTTTGATATTACAACCACTCTTTTGCAGGAATTTATAAAGAAAGCTCTGAGAGGTACTTTTTTTACTAAGGCACAGGTAATTATATGCATACCCTCGGGAGTTACCGCAGTTGAAAAAAGAGCGGTAAAGGAAGCTGCTGAAAATGCAGGAGCTAAAAAGGTATACATCGTTGAGGAGCCCATGGCAGCCGCTATGGGAGCAGGCTTACCTGTATCGGAGGCTACAGGAAGTATGATCGTGGATATCGGAGGAGGAACCAGCGAGGTGGCTGTTATTTCACTCCGTGGCATTGTAACCTCCAAATCTGTGAGAGTGGCGGGAGATGAATTTGACCGTTCCATAATTAATTTTATCAAGAAGAAATATAACCTTCTCATTGGCGAGAGAACTGCTGAAAATATTAAGATAGAGATAGGCTCGGCTTATCCAGGTGAAAATGAGAGAACAATGGAGATCAAGGGCCGTAATCTTTTAAACGGTCTTCCCGAAAACATTACAGTTACTTCAACGGAGATAAGAGATGCTCTTTCCGAGCCGCTTTCAAGAGTAATTGAGGCTATAAAGGTGACCTTGGAAAAGACACCGCCGGAGCTTTCATCAGATATAATAGATCAGGGGATCACCTTGTCCGGCGGTGGAGCACTTCTGAGAGGTCTTGACAAGCTCATCAGCCGTGAGACTGGCATGCCTGTGTATGTGGCGGAATATCCCCTGGACTGTGTGGCTGAGGGCACAGGTAAGATACTGGATCAGCTGGAACAATTCGAGGACGCTCTTACTGAAGACGTTCACTATTACTGATAAGAATTAAGGAGAGATAGTAGTGAATGATTTTTTTAAAAGCTTCAGATTCAAGGTGATCCTTTGTATCGCAGCATTCTTTCTTGGTATCGGCCTTTATTCGGTATCTCTTGACGGTGAGGCAACATTGGGCTCTCAGATAATAGGCTCAGTGCTGAGTCCTGTAAAGAAGATATCCAATACCATTTCAGATAAGGTATCACTGGTAATAGATCTGTTTCTTGATCCGGAGGTCTATGTTGAGGAAAACAGAGCTCTTCGTGAACAGGTGGCTGAGCTGAACAAACGTCTTGTGGATTATGAGGAGCTGCGAACAGAGGTCACTGATCTGCGTAAATTTGTAGGGATCAAGGAAGAAAATGAGGATATGAAGGTTTCCCGACCCGGAAATATCATTTCCCGCAGTACAAATGATCCCTATGGTTCATTTGTTATTGACAGAGGTAAGAAGGATGGGATAAAGCTTTATGATCCTGTTGTTACCTCTGAAGGACTGGTGGGAGTTATAGTTGAGGTGGCAAGATCTTATTCCACTGTCAGAACTATCATGTCGCCGGATCTGTCAGTGGGCGCACTGTGCGTTGAGAGCCGTGATACAGGTATCGTGGAAGGTAATCTGAGCCTGGCTGCTGACGGCAAGTGCAAAATGATATATATTGATAAGGAGAATAAGATCAAAAACGGTGATCTTATGATAACCTCCGGTAAAAGCGGACAATTTCCCAGAGGCTATGTGATCGGCAATGTGACCGATACCGGTATAGAGACTAACGGTCTTACTGCATATGCAGTCATTCAGCCCTGTGTGGATATCTCAAAGATAAACTCCGTAATGGTAATAACTGAGTTTGATAAATCGGAGGAGGAAAAGGAGATACCTACCGGAAATGTGGGAGAAAGAAAAGAAGAGGACAAGAAAGAGGACAGCACAAAGTCCGATAACGAGAATAAAAAAAGTGAAGAGGACAGCAGTGAGCAAGAGCATCCTGATGAGGATGGTGAAACCAGCGAAGGTGAAGCAGAAAATTCACAGAATAATGAGGACGCTGATAATGCTTCACAGGACATACCTGAAAGCGGTGAGGAATAATGTCACTTAAAAACATGACACGCATCCAAAGGATAAGATACTGCGCTGCAGTCCGCTGGACAGTATACATAATATACCTGCTGATCTGTGCGGTGCTTATCAATACAGGAAAGGGAGTACACCCTATATATTTTATACCTATGTGTATATGCATCTGTATGAATGAAGGGGAGTATACCTCGGCAGTACTGGGAGGTGTCACCGGTCTGGTGTTGGATCAGGCATATGGACGGGCATTTTTCGGATTCAGCAGTATTATATTGATCGCTATATGTGTTGGAACTACCATTGTTTTCAGACATTATCTTTTCAAAAATGCATTAAATGCGGTCATTATGACCGGGGTATCGGTATTTGTATATCAACTGCTGGATTATTTTTTCTGCTATGCAATGTGGAACTATGACGGCTCGGGATATGTATTTTCACAGATATCCGTACCATGTATATTCTATACCATTGCAGTATCACCAATAATATATCTTGCAGTTAAGCCCATTGTAAATCGCTTTTATCCCAAAAAGGAGATAATGGCGCAGATCACTATGAAAATGTAGGAGGCGCATGATATATGAAAGAATTCCTTAACAGGTTCAGAACAGCTTTTCTGGCAATAATCGTTGTGGTATCGGTCGCCTTGGGAAGTATGCGTCTTATGACTATACAGGTGGTAAACGGTTCAAACTATTCCGCCGATACAGATATGGTATCTATCTATACTCAGCCAATAAAGGCCGCTCGTGGACAGATAGTGGATTATAAGGGCGTTCCTATAGTAGAAAATAAGGTGGGATTCAGGGTCATAATAGATGCCTCCAAATTTCCCACGGATAACAGTGAGGGCAACCAGGTGCTGCTGGATACTCTCAAAATACTTAAAAAACATGATCTAAAGTGGAATGATACTATTCCCATAAGCCGTACAGAGCCTTATGAATTCAATAAGGATTCAACCGAGGAGGAGCAGAATACTGTCAAAAAGATAGTTGGTATAAATCTGTACGCTACGGCACAGAACTGTATAGAGAAGCTTATTGACGATTATGAGATAGACAAAGAAAAATATGACCAGGCGGATCAGCGTACTCTTGCTGGAATACGTTATGAAATGAAGCTTCGTGATTTTTCCATGAGCATTCCTTACTCTCTTTGTGAAGATGTACCTATGGAGGTCATAACCGAACTGAAGGAGCTTAGTGTCCGCCTCAAAGGTGTTGATATAACTGACAGTGCAGTCAGGAAAATATCTGAGGGAGATGTTCTTCCTCATGAGATAGGATCGGTAGGTCCCATATATGCGGAAGAATATGAGGAATTGAAGAAAAAAGGCTACGCTATGAATGACAGCGTAGGTAAAAGCGGTATAGAGGCTGCTATGGAGGATGAGCTGCGTGGTAAGGACGGCGAAAAATCCATTACCGTTACTAACGGACAGGTCACATCTGCTGATGTGACAGAGGAGCCTGTTGGAGGCAAGACTGTCCGTCTTACTGTAAACAGTGAGTATCAGCGTGATGTGCAGGATATACTTGAAAACTTCACCTCGTATCTGCGTTCTAAGGGAGGCTATCCAAAAGCTCGCTGCGGTGCGGTGGTTGTATTGGATGTAAAGGACAATTCCGTTCTGGCAATGGCTACTGCTCCCACATATAATCTGTTTGATTACGAAAAGGACTACGATGAGGTGGCGCAAAGAGAAGACTATCCGCTGCTTAACCGTGCAACCCGAGGTCTTTACCGACCCGGTTCAACCTTTAAGACCATTACAGCTACAGCAGGTCTTAATGAGGGTATTGTTACCGGTGAATCCACGTTCCACTGTGAAAAAACATTTGAGTTCTATGATATAAAGGTCGGCTGTACAGGCTGGCATTATGATATAGCTGTGGCGGATGCTTTGAAGGTATCATGTAATATTTATTTCTATGAACTGGCAAGAAGACTTGGTATTGATAAGCTGGCAGAATATGCAAGCCTTTACGGTTTCGGACAGCATACTGGTCTGGAGACAGGCGATGCATCAGGTGCTTTTGCATGCCCTGAAACATTTAAGGATCTGGATATGCAGTGGACAGTAGGTCAGGTACTTCAGGCAGGTATCGGACAGTCGGAGACATCCGTAACCCCTTTGCAAATGGCAGTACAGGCTTCAACTATTGCAAATCATGGTGTGAGATATAAGCCTCATCTTGTAGACAGCCTTTATGACTATGCCATGACGGAAAAGCTTTCCACACATGAGCCGCAAATAGGCGCACAGATAAAGCTGAATAATGAGTATGTTTACAGCTATGTTACAGAGGGTATGATAAGAGCATCAACAAATGGTTTCCCCGGTGAATACTCACTTTCCGATCTGGGCTTTGAGGTAGCTATTAAAACCGGTACACCTCAGAACTATCGTGACGGAGAAAATATTACAGATACTGCATTTGTGGGATTTGCTCCTGCATATGACCCTCAGATAGCCTTCGCCGGTATAGTTGAGGGCGGTGAATACTCCAAGTATATGATAAGAAGTCTTATACAGGCATACTATAAGGAATATCCTGAAAACGGCAGCTGCTATGGAATGGATAATATCAATTTCCTTCCTTACCGTGAAAGAAAGAAAAAGGAAGCAGTTACTGATGAGAACGGAGAACCCATCGAAGGTCAGACTACAAGGACAACTGTATTTCCTGATGAGGATCAGGACGGGGAAGATGAAGAAAATGATGAGGAAGAGGGTCAGGACCCTGATAATGAACAAAACAATGAAAACGGTCAGGACGGTATTGATGATATCGGAGATGTAAATATCGATGCTGCTGTTAATGATGAGGACAATGCAGATGAATAAAGCCAAGACATGATCTGCTAATGTAAAGGCAATACCGCACAAAGATTGTGCGTCAGATGCGAAGTCAGATTTTTCGTTAGATTGTACAAAATCGATGCAGGCATACTG
>CACZQG010000076.1 GCA_902783235.1 uncultured Ruminococcus sp. | reverse complement strand
TTTGAAAAGGCTTGACCTAAACTTTTGTATTTAAGTAATTCATAGTTTATTACAAATTGCTTACTAAAATTGATTTCCGTGAAAAATAATTAAAACCCCTTGAAATTATTTGCATTTAATGGTATTATATTAATAGACGGCTTGTCCGTGAAAATTATTAGTTTAAGGAGTAATCTTGCATATGAAATACGGCCACTTTGATTTAAAAAACAAGGAATATGTTATTACAAGACCCGATACCCCTGCACCCTGGGTAAACTATCTGGGTTCTCCCGAATATGGTGCAATAATATCCAATAATGCAGCAGGCTATAGCTTTGTAAAGTCAGGTGCTAACGGTAGGATAACACGTTTTCGTTTTAACTCCATGATGGCACTTCCCGGAAGATATATATATATAAGAGATAATGATCTGAATGACTATTGGTCGGCATCCTGGCAGCCTGTGGGCAAGCCTATGGAAACATACAAGAGCGAGTGCAGACACGGTACAGCATATACAGTGATTTCTTCCGAATACCAGAAAATAGATGCATCCACTACCTATTATGTACCCAAGGACAAGACTCATGAGGTGTGGAGCTGTACTATAAAGAATAATGACGACAAGGACAGAAAGCTGTCTGTATTCGGCTTTGTTGAATTTACTAATGAAGACAACTACGAGCAGGATCAGGTGAATTTACAGTATTCTCTTTTCATATCTCAGACTGCCTTTGAGAACAATAAGGTAACTCAGGTAATAATGGAGAATGATCCCAAGGACAGACGTGACAGATTTTTCGGTCTGGCAGGTGCTAAGGCTGATGCGGCTTGCGGTGATCTCAGCAAATTCATCGGAGAATACAGAACCTATTCCAACCCTATTCAGGTAGAGGAAGGAAAGCTTGACGGTTCAATGAACTATAACTCCAATTCCTGCGGTGCATTACAGTCGGATATCACCTTAAAGCCCGGTGAGGAGATCACTCTTAACTATATTCTGGGTGCTGAAAAAAGTGCTGATGCAGATGCTGTCATAAAGGAATATGAAAATAAAGACAAGGTAAAGAATGAGATAGCGGAGCTGAAAAGCTACTGGCATGAAAAGCTTAACAGATTCTCTGTTGATACACCATCAGAGGAATTTAACAACATGATAAATGTATGGAATGCTTTCCAATGCTTTATTACCTATATATGGTCAAGAGCTGCTTCCTTTGTTTACTGCGGACTGAGAAACGGATATGGCTATCGTGATACTGTTCAGGATATACAGGGGATAATCCATCTGGATCCGGAGCTTGCACTTGAAAAGATACGTTTCATGCTTTCAGCACAGGTGGATAACGGCGGCGGACTGCCCCTTGTAAAATTTACTCACAATGCAGGTCACGAGAATACTCCCGATGATCCGGAATATGTTAAGGAAACAGGACATCCGTCCTATCGTGCAGATGATGCTCTCTGGCTGTTCCCCACTATTGAAAAGTATATTGGTGAAAGCGGTAATGATAAGTTCCTGGATGAGGTGATAGTTTACGCCAACGGCGGTGAGGCTACTGTATATGAGCATCTTAAAAAGGCAATACAGTTCTCTATGGAAAGACTGGGAGATCATGCAATGCCTGCAGGTCTTCATGCTGACTGGAACGATTGTCTGCGTCTTGGTGCCAAGGGTGAAACGACCTTTGTGGCTTTCCAGCTTTACTATGCTTTTGATTCTATCAGAAAAATGGCAGAAAAGAAAAATGACAGTGAATATATCGCATATATTGACAAGGTAAAGGGTGAATTGTCTGCTGCATTGGATAAGTGCTGGGATGAGGACAGATTCATTCGTGGTATCAGGGAAGACGGAGTTATTGTTGGTGCCAGAAAAGATCCTGAAGCCAATATGTGGCTGAATCCTCAGAGCTGGAGCGTTATTTCCGGCTTTGCAAGGAATGAAAAGGGTGAAAAGGCACTTGAAACAGTACACGAAAGGTTAAACACTCCCTATGGTGCAAAGCTTCTGGATCCTCCTTATATTCAGCATTATTTCGATGGTGCCCTTATGCATATATATAATAAGGACACAAAGGAAAACGGCGGTATCTTCTCCCAGTCTCAGGGCTGGCTCATACTGGCGGAAGCACTTATGGGTCATGGTGACAGAGCATTTGAGTACTTTATGGAATCCTCACCTGCTGCAATGAATGATAAGGCTGAAATACGAGTTATCGAGCCATATGCACATGGTCAGTTTACCGAAAGTACAGCTTCACCATTTGCAGGACGTTCCCACGTTCACTGGCTGACAGGTACAGCATCTACTGTTATGGTTGGATGTGTTGAGGGTATTTGCGGCATGAGACCCGATGCAGACGGTATTGAGATATCCCCTGCTGTTCCGTCGGAATGGGAAAGCTTTGGCATGAAGAAATATTTCCGTGGAAAGAATCTGAATATCCATGTATTCAACCCGAACCATGCTCAGGGCGGTGTTAAGGAAATGACCCTTAACGGCGAAAAGCTTTCGGGCTGCTATATCCCTGCGGATAAGCTCAAGGATGACAATAATATTGAAATAGTACTGGGATAATATAAAGGCAGCACCCAAAAACTGATATCGGTTTTTGGGTGCTGCTTTTATTGTTAGTAACAGATCATTCTTGAAGAGGGTATGATCAAAAGGATCGAAAAGGACGCTTTTTGAAAAAAGCTTGGCAAAAACTTTTA
>CACZQG010000075.1 GCA_902783235.1 uncultured Ruminococcus sp. | reverse complement strand
GGATATAATGAAGAATCACCTTACAGGACAAGGTATTTCCTTGTACATCTGGATACATATGGTAAAGGCGAGCCCTATGCAGCAGAGCTGACTCATGTTGCTGCAATAAGCACCGAGGATGCTTTCAATATGACAAAAACTGCTATGGATTATGGCAGTGAAACAGGCTACATAGATAAGTATCGTTTCAGAAAAGTGCAATTGGTCGGAGAAACATACTACATATTCCTTGACTGTTCTGAGAACTTTCACAACAGACGAGTCGTTCTTCTGATAACTCTTGCAATATTTATCGGGTTTACGGCTCTTATAACTTTAATTTTCACCATATGTGCCAAATATGTTCTCAAACCATTTGAGGAGAATTCCAAACGTCAGAAGCAGTTTGTCACTGATGCCAGTCATGAGCTTAAAACTCCCCTTGCCATTATCTCCGCAAATGCAGAGGTGCTTGAGTATAAAAACGGCGAAAACAAGTGGACACAGACCATAACTCAGGAGGTCGCTCACATGAGCAAGCTGATAGATCAGCTAATGACACTGGCTAAGCTTCAGGAAACTGACCTGAGCATTACGAAGGAGCAGTTCAACCTTAGTGAAACCGCCACAGCAACTATTGATAAGTTTACCGAAGTAGCAGCCTCAAAAAATGCAGTGATCGAAAGAAGTATCCAGCCGGATATACTTTTTAACGGAAATCGTGAACAGCTCCAGCAGCTTATATCTATCCTTACGGAAAATGCCTCCAAATATGTAAAGGAACAAGGCAAGATCATCACTGAGCTGTCCTGCAAAGGCAAAAAAGTAACATTCAGCATTTTCAATACTGCCGATCTTGACGAAAACGCAGATTATGAAAGACTGTTTGACCGATTCTATCGCACTGATGCTTCACGTTCTTCCAAAACCGGCGGTCACGGTATCGGACTATCAATAGCAAAGCACATAACACAGATATATGAAGGAAGCATAAAAGCCGTTCCGGAAAAGAATGGTCTGCGTATGATATGTATTCTCATAAACTCCAAATAAATAATGTGTCCTCAACAACTGCCAAACAGCAGTTGTTGTCCCCAAATCCTGTTTTGCAGGATTTGGGGTTGCTATAAAATGCACTTTAAGAGCATTTTATAGCGGACACATTAATTGATGTCAAGCTCATTTCGTCCTTCGGACGAACAAAAGTGCAACCGTGAAATAGCTTTAAGCTTTGCTTTTAAGCCATTTCACGGTAGATAAGCAAACATTAATTAAGATATATTATTGATATACATATAGATCAACAGTTCACTGCACAATTACCACCTGGCGGCTTGATCCGTCTGTCAGTATTTTTGTTTTCTACAGGATCCCTTATCTGCAATACGTTATTGATCCCCCAACTAAATCTTGAATTTTCTGCTTGTCTAAATACTGAACTTCTGCGTTGGAAAGGTTTGCAATATGGGTATATTCCTGCACCTTCCCTCCTTGAATTTCAGCATTTATTCTTCGCATAAATCTTCAAGATTTAATTGGGACATCAATAGTCTGATTTTATCCTGTAGGATCATACATTATTTGTGCGGTATTGCCTTAAAATAATTACAAAAAGGGAGTTGGGGTTATGGATAATAAGGGTTCCTGGATAAAAAAAATCGGATTTAAATATATAATAGTATTCATTCTTGCGCTATTGATATTCTTCAGTGTAATAATACTGAATTTTGTGTTCATACGTGAAAACATAAGAGAAAACGCCATAAGTTCCGGAATATCCAATTCATCTCAGGGAGGAGAGGATTTCTTTGATTTTCTCACTATGAGCAAACGTGCGGTAAATTTCACTGCCAAATCCATCGATAGATTAAAAAAGAAAGATGCACCCGTTGAGGAGGTCCAGGAATACCTGGAAGAAATAACCCAGAATTTCTCCGATCCCATATACCAGGATTTTGACGGCATTTACGGCTGCTACAAGGGAGAGTATGTGGATGGAAAAAACAGGACCCTCCCGGAGGGACAGGATATTGAATCATGTCAGTGGTATATAACAGCTGTTAAGGCTGATGGGGAAACAGTTCTTACAGAGCCTTATGTAGATCAGCAAACAGGAGATCTTCTCACCTCAGTATGTAAGCTTCTCGATGACAGAGAAACTGTACTTGCCCTTAACATTAAGCTTGCGGTGCTGCAGAGAGCCGTTTCTGCAATTGACCCCAACACTACCATGAACCAGGCTTTTGTAATATCCCATGATGGCTACATAGTTTCTTCCCCGGACACACCTCTCATAGGTAAAAATATTTATCAAAGCGGTATGATCCTTCAGGGATTGCATCCTGATGATATAAAGGCTCCCAAATATCAGATGGACATTACATATAATGGCATTAATTATCGTGTATTCTTCCGTGAGCTTTATGACGGATGGTATGCAATTGCAGCTATTAGTACCCTTGAGGCTATGTTTGAGCAGAATCTTTTCAGTATTCTGGAAATAATAGCTCTCCTGGCTGTCGTAATTGTACTCCTTATCCTTATTCACCATATCACAAAAAAGAATATGGAATCGGATACATTGACTGCAAGAGTAAAATCCATTGCCGATATATATCTGACTATGTACAGCATTGATATAGAAAAGAACTCCTATGAGACTATCAATACTACCGAAGCCGCAATGAAAGCCCGCATAGCCAATAACACACATGGCAATGCAAGAGAATGTATCCGGGAGGGTACTCTGCTGCTTACAGACAGTGAATACAGAACCAAGCTTGATGAATTCATTGATCTTGATACCCTGAATGAGAGAATGGGCAGTGAAGATACTATTACCATAGAATTCCATACTACTACCGGAATATACTGCCGTGGCAGATTTGTTGTTGAACAGCGTTCCGCATCCAATAAAATTACTCACGTTCTTTGGATGGTAGAGAACATTGACAAAGAAATGCATGAAAAAATAAAGCTTGATTCCCGAAGAAAGGCTGCCGAGCAGGAACGTCTTATTGCCGAAAGCGAAAAGAAACACGCTGATGAAGCAAACAAAGCAAAATCATCCTTCCTTTCAAATATGTCTCACGAGATCAGAACGCCTATCAATTCCATAATCGGTATGAACGAAATGATACTCCGTGAATGCAATGATCCCGATATACTGGTATACGCTCAGAATGCAAAGGTATCCTCCAATACTCTGTTGGGACTTGTAAACGATATACTTGACTTTTCCAAGATCGAAGCCGGCAAACTGGATATAATCAATGTGGATTATGAGATTTCCTCGGTACTAAATGATCTTGTGAATATGATAAAAAACCGTATTGAGGACAAGGGACTTGCATTCAATGTAAATGTTGATCCCACATTGCCTATTATACTCAACGGTGATGAGGTAAGGATCAAGCAGATAATCACAAACATACTAACAAATGCTGCCAAGTATACTCAAAAAGGCTCTGTAACTCTATCAGTAACCTATGAACGGTTAAAATTTGAAAATGCTATCAATATGACCGTCAGTGTAGCTGACACAGGTATCGGTATCAAAAAACAGGACATCAGCAAGCTGTTCAGTGCCTTTGAACGTATTGAAGAAAAACGTAACCGCAGCATTGAAGGCACAGGTCTGGGTATGAATATTACACAGAGCCTGCTGAAAATGATGGGAAGCCGCCTGGAGGTATCCAGTGTATACGGTGAAGGCTCTACATTCAGCTTTACAGTTAAGCAGATGATCGTAAAAGATGAGCCAATGGGAGATTTTGAAGAATCCTTCAGGAATTCATCCATCCATGGCAAGAAATACAAGGAAAGATTCATAGCTCCTGATGCAAAGGTACTGGTAGTGGATGACACAGAAATGAATCTCACTGTTTTTGTAAGCCTGCTTAAAACTACAAAAATGCAAATAGATACCGCTGAAAGCGGTCAGAAATGCCTGAACCTTTGCGAGAATAACCGGTACGATATCATTTTTCTCGATCATCGGATGCCCAACATGGACGGTGTGGAAACCTTGCATGAGCTTAAAGCCATGAAGGATAATCCCAATATACACACACCGGTAATATGTCTGACAGCTAACGCACTCTCCGGAGCAAGACAGGAATACATCAACAACGGCTTCGACGATTACCTCACAAAGCCTATCGACCCTGAAAAGCTTGAAGATACTATTATAGAATATCTTCCTGATTCTCTGCTGAAAAAAGTCATAGAAGAGCAAAATGAACAGCCTGCTGAATCCGTCATCCCATCCTTTATATATAATATAGAGGAGATTCATGTGGAGGAAGGCAGAAAACACTTCCCTTCTGATGAGATGTATCTTGATATGCTCAAAATATATGCAAATACGGTATCAGAAAATCTTGACAACATCAAGAAGCTATGGGCTGATAAGGATATCCCTGCTCTTGCAATAAAGGTACACGCAATAAAAAGCTCTACACGCTCTATCGGCGGCACTGAGCTGGGTGAAGTCGCTCAGAGGCTGGAAACAGCCGGTGACAATAATGATATGGATACCCTGAACAAATACATGGACGGCTTTATCAAAGCAGTAGAAAAGCTGGGAGAAAAGCTTGCCGGTCTCAGGGATAATCAGGAGCAAGACGACTCATCCCTGCCTCCCATATCTCAGGAAAAGCTGGAAAGATGCTATAATGCAATAAGAAAATGTCTTGACACTTTCGATACAGATAACATTGAAGAAATGATACGAAATATTAACAAGCACTCTGTTCCCGAAGGAGAAAAGGAACGCTGCAAGGCACTTACTAAAGCACTGGATGACTTCGACTTTGAGGCAATGATGGAAATACTGGATAAACAATAATAAAACTTATACACCGAGGCTGATCTGATCCCGGATCTGCCCCGGTGTATTATTGATCCCCCAACTAAATCTTGAATTTTCTGCTTGTCTGAATACTGAACTTCTGCGTCGGAAAGGCTTGAAATATGCCAGCATTTCACCAAATTTATAATTTGGATAGAAATGCAAATGCCCTTGGGGTATGCCAGCATTTCACCAAATTTTAAATTTGGATAGAAATGCAAAT
>CACZQG010000074.1 GCA_902783235.1 uncultured Ruminococcus sp. | reverse complement strand
GGTGACGGCGGTACATATGTGCTTGACGTTGCAGGCAAAAAGACCGCAAACGGCACTAATATCGATATTTACCAATATAACGGCGGTGACAATCAGAAATTTAAATTTGTCAAAAATGCTGACGGTTCATACAAGATAAAAACAAAGATAACAGGAGATAAATCGGCTATTGAAATTGAAAATGCATCTGCAAATTCAGGTGCCAATGTTCAGCAGTGGGAAATCAACGGTGCAAACTGTCAGGACTGGATCTTAGAGCCTGTAACAAACCCCGGTGCGGCAATGGACACAAGCGTAGTCTACAAGTTCAAGAACGTGAACAGCGGTATGGTAATGGATATTGCAGGGGGCGAAATGGCAGACGGCTCAAATGTACAGCAATGGGGAAGCGGTGACAACAGCAACCAGAAATGGACATTGCAGGCATTTGCAGGCGGCGGTAACTATTATTACATCCATTCCGTTCAGGACAGCGGATATGTGCTTAAAGCCGCAGGCAGCGGAAATGGTGCAAATATATTTATAACCCCTTATTCCACCAAGGACAGCGCTATGCTTTTCAGGTTCTCGAAAAATCCCGACGGCAGCTATAATATCATCACTCACGCTTCAAAGGATGCGGCTTATGTGGAAGTAGCTTCTGCTGCCAAAAACAGTGGTGCTAACGTTCAGCAATGGACACCTACAAACAATACCTGTCAGAACTGGACAGCCGAAACGGAAGTGACGACAAAGGCAACAACAGCGGCAACTACTACGACTACGACCACTACTGCAACAACTGCCGCTACAACTACTACAACTGCAAAATCCACTTCCACTTCAGCCGTAACTACTGCTGTTACCACTACCACGCAGCCCGAAACACCCATCAAAAAGATCCTGGGTGATGTAAATGCAGACGGTAAGTTTGATATAGCAGATGTTGTTATGGCAAAAAAGTTTATGACAAGGATAGACAAGAATATGACAGATATGAGTGCGGCAGACATAAATGATGACGGCGTAATAAATGTTATCGACTTTATTCTTATGAAGCGTGCAATGCTGGGCACCTATGATCCGCAGTATTTTATTGGCGGTACTGAAACAGTATCAGCAGTAAAATAGAATAAGATCACTCTGCAAGCCCTAAGGCAACACCGCACCAAGAACACTTGGAAGCTTTTCTCCTCATGGTTATATAAAAAAAGTGGGGGCAGGTCAAATAGCTGACCTGCCCCCTGTTATAATATACATTTATATATTTATACATCAAAACTGCATTTATTTCTGCGGAGAAGCAAAACACCTTTAATCCAGTATTGTAAATCTCGGCTTGCCATCCACCATTCCTATAAACAATGACTTGGGTCTTGCCCACAGCTCACCGGTATCCACCGATCTGTATATAACAAGCTCTTCAAGAGTCTCGCTATGCTTTGCAAGGGATACCAGTTCGTATTCTCCGCCCTTATAATGACGGTATCTGGCTCCCGGTCTTATTTCCGTTTCCTGAGGTACACTTTCCTTTATGGGCTCAGGCTCTTCATTAAGGAATGCATCTCCTACGATTATCATTGAAGAAAATGGCGGCATCTTGATATATGCATTTCCATTTTCCACATTCACCTTGCTTCCGCTGATAATATCCACCAGATTCGGCATATCGGTGCCAAAGCAAAGATCATAGTCCCTGTCCTCCAGATTGAGAGCAACATAGACCTTTTGATCGTTCTGCTCTTTAAGGAACAGCATCTGCTGATTCCTTATAATAATAGTATGATATTTTCCCGTTCTCAGAGCCGGATATGATCTGTATATTCTTCCCAGCTTTACTATATGGTCATATAGCTGCTGGTTTTTATCGGGAATGTCATTCAGATTGAGACATGGACGAAGATTATCATCGGAATTGTTTTCCTTGACACCCTTTACTCCAAACTCACCGCCGTAGTATATAGAAGGTATACCGGGCATGGTGTACAGCAAGGTATATACATTATAGATGTGCTGAGGATTAGTCAGAGTGCTGGCTATTCTGTTCACATCATGATTATCAACAAAATTGTAAAGGTTGATTCCCTGATAGATGGCGTTGCTTCCCGACTGACGGTTGATGGAGTAATCTATCTCAAAGTAGTTTTTGCTGTTGTGGGAGGAGTATATACCCTTGTAGCATTCGTAGTTAGTCACACTGTCCAGCATTTCCGGATTTGCCCAGCGCTTATAATCGCCGAATATTATCTCGCCCATGAGCCAGAATTCGGGATTCTTTCCCTTACAGTGAGAGCGTACTCTCTTGAAAAAATCAAATTCGATGCAATCCGCAGCATCAAATCTTATTCCGTCCACCTTGAATTCATCCATCCAGAAGTCAATAACGCTCATAAGATAGTCACATACCTGAGGATTACGGAGATTGAGCTTTACCAGATTATAGTGACCGTTCCAGCCCTCATACCAGAAATTGTCTCCGCAGGGACTCTGACCGCCGAAGTTAAGATTATGGAACCAATCACAGTAGGGAGAAGCCTGACCATTCTGCTGAATGTCCTTGAATTTTTCAAAGCCACGTCCAACGTGATTAAAAACGCCGTCCATAATTATTTTTATACCATTTTCATGAAGCTTGCAGCAGATATTTCTGAATGAGTCGTTATCTCCCAGCCTTCTGTCTATCATCTTGTAGTCGATAGTATCATATCCATGCTCAACAGATTCAAAAACCGGACCCAGATATACTGCATCCACATTCATCTCCTTGAGATGAGGTATCCAGTCTATCAGCTTGTCAAGCCTGTACTGAACGTCGCCTCCTTCATTGAATTTAGGCGCTCCGCAGAAGCCCAGGGGGTAAATATGATAAATGATCGCATTGTCATACCAGTGACTCATTGTAATTACTTCCTTTCATGATATAGTTTCGGCAGCACTGT
>CACZQG010000073.1 GCA_902783235.1 uncultured Ruminococcus sp. | reverse complement strand
GAGGCTCTGCCTCTGGACACCGCAAGCCTTTGAAAAGGCTTGACCTAAACTTTTGTATTTAAGTAATTCATAGTTTATTACAAATTGTTTACTAAAATTGATTTCCGTGCTTCGTCATAAAACTAAATTGACAATGACTTTAAAATGTAGTATAATATAGTGGTAAAAAAATATAAAGGAGAGTTTAAAATGAAATTAAAGAAAATGTTGGCTTCAGCTGTTACTGCTGCAATGGCTGTATCCGGTGCATTTGCCGGAAGTATGTTTTCTGCAAATGCTGCAGGAACTGTCAAGGGCTATGAAAACGTTGACAAGTATCTTGCGGATTGTATCATAAGCGGCTACATAAGCCTTGAAACCGGTGGACGTGAGGATGCAGATGCAGGATTTTACAATCTTGACGACCCGGATCTTTACAGCTATGAGCAGACAGCTGAAAATATAATGTTGGATCTGGATGTAAAGACTCCTATGGAAGGGATCGTACTTGAAGGCAGCACATCCGAACAACAGGTATATGAGCTGCTCATTGCCGACTATCTTACCAACGAAAAGAACAAGATAAAAGCATCAAGCAACAATGCAGAGCTGTTTGCCAATAAAAAAATGAAATATCAGGACAATATACTTGAAGGTCTTGTTAAGAACGGAACTGCATCATCTAAAAATGAAGCTCTTTCACTTATTAACAGCAGTTCAGCCAATGATACCAAAAAGGTACTGGCAGGAATAAAAAAGCTGAGTCTGGAAAAGAACATAACAGCTTATACTAAAGCAGCCTCTGCTCTTTCAAAGACATCCGCCTCCGCAGACTATTACGACATACTGTCCTCTGCACTTGCATTGGCAGAGCTTGACGAGGATAAGATCGAATTCTTACAGGCTGTTAAAACTGCTTCAAGAGGTTCTACCTCAATTTCCAATGCTATTGACAGCTCTGTTAAGGCGATGAAGGACTCATTTGCAGATAATGACATTTCCAAGAATGAAAGTGTTATCGCCAACTTTTCCGTAAATGCCCTGTGGAACAGCGTAAAAGCCTCATTAAGCGGTAATTATGCGGATGCTGATTCAGCACTGGATGAATTATTTGACATTAAAGATGAAAGTGCCGGCAAAAACAGATTGCTTTTACAGTATGTATTCAACGGATATGCAAAAATAGCTCTGAGTGAGCTGCGTTCCGGATACGATCTTGCTAAAAATGCTGCCGCTGCCGAGAATTTCCACTCAGCATTTCAGGAATATGTAGTATATCAGGACTATTCAGCTGAATATACCGCTGAATATGCTGAGGCATACTCTGATAATGTTAATAAAATGAAAACAGAATCCTCTGTATTTTCTACAGAAAACGCTCTTATGAATAGCTGGTATAAAAACTTCCTGGACTATACAGATGCCAAGATCAACGACAGCGATATTCCTGACGGAGCAGTTGAATATAACGGTCACTACTACATGGTATTCGATAATTCCATCTCCTGGATATACGCAAAGGAATACTGCGAGCTTATGAACGGACATCTTGCTACCATTACCGATGAAGAAGAACAGGAAAAAGTGGAAAGCGTTGCAGTTTCCTGTAAAACTGCGGAAAACTTCTGGATAGGCGGATATCTCTCAAAGAAAACAAATGAGTGGATGTGGGTCGATGATACTCCCTTTGAATATGAACACTGGGATGCTAATCAGCCTGACTTCCATGAAAACAGTGAGTACTATATCCGTTTTACCAACAAAGATATACACTATGAGAACTGGACAGCAGCCAAAGGTATGTGGAACGACTGCGCAAATGAAGCCAGCGGAAACAACAGTAAAGGTGATGCAGTAAGCATCCAGACCTTTGCATTTATCTGCGAATGGGACAGTAAGGAGGATTTCCAAAGCTATATTCCCGGAGATGCCAACCTTGACGGCAAGGTTAATGTTCGTGATGCAGCCCACATAGCAAAAATGCTGGCAACCGGAAAGGTAAAGGAGCTTTCTCCTGCCGCAGACTTCAATGGCGACGGAAAAATCAATGTTCGTGATGCAGCAGGTATTGCTAAATCACTTGCCTCCAAGAAGTGATATTAATAAATAACTGCAAAAATCGCACTAAAATGATCTGCTCCATGGTATTCTTGATTTACTGTCAAAAATACCATGGAGTATTCATTTATGCTAATATTAATAGTCGCTTTTTGAAAAAAGCTCAGCAAAAACCTTTAGTTTCGCTCATACCTTGACCGATAAGGCAGTTATGAACACGAAGAGCAGCTGAAATGATATCAAAAATCAAGCTGTCTCAGCAAATTTCTATTCCTGAAACAGCTTTTTAAACTCTGTAGGAGTACAATGCTTTACCTTGCGAAATATCCTGTTAAATGTTGCAAGACTTTTGAAACCGGAACGAACTGCTACTTCCGTTACAGAGATCTTTGAATTCAACAGCATATCCTCAGCTGCTTTTACACGGCGTTCATTCAAATATTCCAGATATGAAATGCTGCTGTATTGTTTGAATATGCGTGAAAAATGAAATTTACTGTAGCCGGAAAGTCCGGCAAGTGTGTCAAGTGAAATATCATACATATAGTTACGGTCTATGTATTTGAATACCTTGTCAAACATCTGACTGTATTCATCAAATCTATCATTATCACATTCCATAAGTGTAAGCTGATGCTTTATCTGATATTCCCTTATAGCTATAAGCAGTTCTATAAATTTACTGTATATCTGAACCTCTGCCAATTCCGAGGGTGAGTGATAAAGCTTAAAAAAGCTGATCAGCGTTTTCTTGGCAAGAGCATGTATATCCTTGTCATATTCAGGGGTTATATGTAAAGGAGCAGAAATAGAACGCATGACTGATGAAAACAGAGGATGCTTTTGAAGCATGGCATAGTCAAACTGTATTATAAAACGTCTGCCGGGAGTTGCAAGAATATGATGAAGCTCCCCGGGTGGGATAAAAATAATATCATATTCCTTCAATTCGTATTTTTTTTCACGAATATTTATAGTGTAATGATTTTTTATGGGCATTATTACCTCTATTTCATGATGCCAATGAAGAGGATATTCTTCATTATCATAATTGTCGTAAAACATAACGTATTTCTTTTCATCATATTCTACTGTTTCAAAGTCTTCATTCAAATGCTTTATCATGTATATCACCCCTTGTATCTACTGAATATTATAACATATTATATCTGATAAATCAATAATTATGACAGCACTACGGTTCCTTGTTAGATATAGTCTTAAAGTACACGGAAATCAATTTTTACAAAATAGTTACACAACACATTTGTAGTGAACGTAGCCATCCACATCCCGCAGGTTATATAGCAAACAACAAAAACAATTGGTTGTTACATTAGCTCGTCACCAATAATTGGTGAG
>CACZQG010000072.1 GCA_902783235.1 uncultured Ruminococcus sp. | reverse complement strand
GTATAAGTATCAGCTTTTTCATTCCATTATCCTTGTTATACGTTCAATAAGCTGCTCAAACAGTGGAAGTGAGAGTACTATCAGCTGAATTTTTCCAAATATCTCTGCAGCGGATGCAGCAGCTGTCTCACCGCAATCACGGCAAATATCAGCAGAAAACTGTGTAAGATAACATATGCCGAGAGATTTAAAAATGACTGTAATGTACTCAGTATCTAATCCTGCTATTGCAGCCATCTTATCTGCTTTTCCAAAGATAACAGGTATTCCCGACAGCATAAGCAGCATTACAAATACACACACGGCAATACTTAGCATTACTGCCTGTTCTTTAGTGTGCTTTTCGGTTATTTTACATATCAGAGAAGCACATATACATATTCCGCAAACTGAAATAAGCTCTTTTACCATAAGCCAAACACCGTTTTTACTGTGTCGAAAAGATCACTTATACTGCTTATTATCATCATAAGTACAACTATAAGTCCTGCCAGAGTGGTCATCATTGCCTGTTCTTCTCGTTCTGCACGCTTTAATACAAGATTTAACACAGCAACGATTATACCGATCCCGGCTATCTTAAATATCAGATCAACTTCCATACTGCGATTTCTCCTATACCAACATTATCCCTGCCATAGCCCCCACTGTGACTCCTATAGTGCGGTACAGCTTACCCTTAGTCCTGTATTTTTCTCTATGTTCATCGTACATTCTTTGCAGTTCTCCACGAATAAGACCTATTGAAGACAGCTGACCCTCAACATCCCGTGAGCCAAGTACCCCACCGAGTTCATACAATTTCATCTTTTCATCCTTATCCAGTATATCTGTCTCGGATATTGCTTTATTCCATGCTGACGGGAATGATATTCCAATTTCAAGTTCATTACTTAGGATCCCTGTAAATTCAAGTTTTTCGTAGCATTTTCCCATATGCAGCTGCCGGGCTATATCACTTACCGTCAAAGCATTCCAACGTATCATGTCAGAAATGTCTTCCGTCATTTTAATACAAAGATACAGTCGTTTTTCTTTTGCTTTCATTCCGGAGGAAATTGATACTCCAAGTACTGAAAAAGCTGTAAAGACAAGTGCAGCACCTATAATGCGAATCATCGTCTGCCCCTTCCGAAGCGTTGTATAGCAGCAATATTTCCGGGATCATGCTCACCTGAAAGAAGTACTCCGTACTCAAATATGCCGGCATCGATCAATTGTCTGATATGCCTTCGGCTTATAACCTCCTCCACATCTCTGCCGTGAACAGATGCTAAAAATCTAACACCTGTATTCACTGAATCCATTATCGCATCACAATCAGATCTGCCGCCTATCTCATCACAAACCACTATTTGTGGAGACATAACACGTACTGCGGTCTCAATACCGCTTTTTTTGTCAAAGCCATCAAATATGTCTGAAAACATACCGATCTCATTCTGAGGTTCGCCATGATAGACAGCTCCTATCTCACTGCGCTCATCAATAATGCTTAGTCTGTATTTACTGCCCAGGTGATAGCACATACTTTTAAGCATTGTGGTTTTTCCGCTGAGAGGTACCCCCATTATAAGCATCCCAACAGGTTCACGGTCAAAAAACTGTCGGCAGAGCCCTTCTCCTATGTTTAATGCCTGTCCGGACACTCTGAAATTCAGCCCACTTATGTACTTTATAGTGTCTATACTGCCGTTCCCCACAGCTGTACCGCATATACCTACACGATTTCCACCCTCTATAGTGATAAATCCACGAGAAATATCCTTTTCAAAGCTGTGTATTGAATAATCACACACCGCTTTAAAGGAACGGGTAATATCACTGCTCTTACAAATCATCCCCAATGAAGCATGACTTGTAAAGCTTCCGTTTTCCGTAATAAACAGATTTTCACCCTTCACAGATACCGCAAGAGGACGGTTTGTCCTAAGCCGTATCTCATTGATCCCCATAGCCGATGCTGAAGGCACCTTTGACAGTGCCCTTGCCATATGCTCCGGAAGATATTTACCTATTTTCCTGTAGTTTGTCAGACTCTCCATTTTTGCATCTCCTTTATTTGTTCTTTGCTTTTATTCTATGTTACTCAATTAATAAATAGAACAGATAAGTTGATTTTTATAAAATAATGTGGTACAATTAAATAAAAACATTCTGGAGAAATTATGAAAAGAATAACCATAGGTATACTCGCTCATGTAGACTCAGGAAAAACCACGCTGTCAGAGGCAATACTGTACAAAACAGGCAGCATACGCTCTCTTGGACGAGTTGATCATAAAAATGCATTTCTGGATACTCACTCCCTTGAAAAAGAAAGGGGTATCACAATTTTTTCAAAGCAGGCAGAATTTAATCTGAATGATACCCGGTATACTCTTATGGATACTCCCGGTCATACAGATTTTTCCACCGAAACCGAACGCACTCTTCAGGTGATCGACTGTGCCATTCTTGTTGTAAGCGGACCGGATCCTATACAAAGCCATACCGAAACTTTATGGGAGCTGCTAAAACGCTACCGTATACCCACATTTATATTTGTGAACAAAAACGATCTGCCTGATGTCACTCACAGTGGGGTAATGTATAAGCTAAAAAAAGGACTCTCTGACAGCTGTATCGATTTTACCGATACGCAGACAGACCCATTCAAGGAACAGCTTTCCCTGTGTACCGAGACATTAATGGAAGAATATCTTGATACAGAGACATTTAAAGAAAACAGTATCAGTGAAGCAATAATGCATCGTAAGGTATTCCCCTGTATGTTCGGCTCTGCTCTTAAAACAGAAGGAGTTGAGGATTTTCTTAATCTGCTTGATAAAATGATGAAAGCTCCTGCTTATACCGACAGATTCGGTGCCAGGATCTTTAAGATCTCATCTGATGAGCAGGGCACCAGACTTACTCATATGAAAATAACCGGAGGCGCACTTAAGGTCAAGGATCTTATAGATTATACTGCAAATGGCGAACAATACAAGGAAAAGATAAACCAGATACGCATATATTCAGGTAAAAAATATACAGCTCCGGATGTTGCCGGATCGGGAACAGTTTGCGCTGTGACAGGACTTACAGCCACATATCCCGGTATGGGACTGGGCGCAGAGAGTTCAACAGATATGTCAGTTCTGGAGCCCGTACTCAGCTATAATGTTTTTCCTTCCAACAGTACAGACAATCATACTCTGTTACAGCAGCTTAAAATACTGGAGCAGGAGGATCCAAAGCTCCATGTAACATGGGACAAGCTTCTTGACAGAATAAAAGTTCACCTTATGGGACAGATACAGCTGGAAATAATCCATGACATCATGCAGCAGCGCTTTGGCAGTGAAATATCATTTAGTGCCGGCGAGGTTTCCTACAGAGAAACTATAGGCAATGCTGCCGAGGGTGTCGGGCATTATGAGCCCCTTCGTCACTATGCAGAGGTACATCTTCTTCTTGAACCCATGGAACAAGGAAGCGGTCTTGTATTCGAGACAGACTGCCGTGAGGATAAGCTTTCCCGTAACTGGCAAAATCTTATACTTACCCACTTAAAGGAAAAAGAACACCTTGGAGTGCTTACCGGTTCTCCCATCACCGATATGAAAATTACACTTAAATCGGGAAAAGCCCATTTAAAGCACACTGAAGGCGGTGATTTCAGACAGGCTACCTACCGGGCAGTTCGCCAGGGCCTTATGAAATGTCAGCCCATACTGTTAGAACCTTTTTACCGCTTCAAGCTAATAATTCCCTCTGACTGCGTAGGCAGGGCTATAAATGACATACAGAATATGTCAGGGACATTTTCATCTCCGGAGCTTTCATCCCATGAGCAAATGTCAGTAATACACGGAGAAGCACCGGTTTCTGAGATGAATGGATATCATAGTGAGGTTCAGAGCTACACCAAGGGACGTGGAAGACTAAGCTGTACTCTCTCGGGATTCAAGCCATGTCATAATTCCGAGGAAATAATAATAGCCAAGGGATATGACCCGGAAGGTGACACAGAGAATACTCCGGATTCTGTATTCTGCACTCATGGCAGCGGATATATTGTAAAATGGAATGAAGTGGAGAATAAAATGCATCTTCCAAGCTGTCTGGAAGCCGAAAATGAAATGACAGCCGAAACAGAATTCACTCAAGAAAATGTAAATGAATATAAAAAAGCCCTTGCTAGCGACAAGGAGCTGATGGAGATATTTGAACGGACATACGGTCCTATAAAACGTGATAAGCTGAAGGCCTTTGTTCCGAAGAAAGATCAGAGTAGTGTTAAATTCAAAGCTGCACCCGTCCCGGAAGGTCCTGAATACTTGTTGGTAGATGGATATAATGTTATATTTGCCTGGGAAGAGCTTAATAAGCTTTCAAAGGATAACCTTGATCTTGCCAGGAACTGCCTTATAAATACAATGTGCAATTATCAGGGCTTTAAGCAATGCGAGGTCATAGTTGTTTTTGATGCTTATAAAATGAAAAATCCCACAAGAAATATCGAAAAAATACATAACATAAGCGTTGTTTATACTAAGGAAGCGGAAACAGCAGATATGTACATTGAAAAAGTCACTCATGAGATAGGTAAAAAACATCGTGTAAGAGTAGCTACATCAGATAATCTTGAACAGATCATCATTCTTGGTAACGGTGCATACCGTATATCTGCAACAGAATTTGAAAAGGAAGTCAGGGCGGTGGAAAAAGCTATAAGAGAATATATACTTTAAGGCAATGCCGCACAATTTTTGTGCGGCATTGCCTTAATTGGAGAAGCAAAAATATCCGTTATTTCTTTTACAAAGCCATACTATACCTCAAATGCCATACCCCTCAGCATTTCAATATCTTCTTTGATATTATTCCCTGATGTGGTCAGCATATCTCCCTTAATAGCAGCATTCACACCTGACATAAAAGCCTTTTTTCCCGAATCCTTCATTATATTCCTTCCTGCCGCAAGACGAACAAACGCTGTGGGAAGTATGTATCGGAACATAGCAGCCGTTCTTAGTATCTCATCTTCTGTGATGGGAGGGATACCTTCAAAGGGTGTTCCCTTTACAGGACGCAGTGCATTTATTGGAACTGAGCTTATTCCGAGTCCTGAAAGTGTAAGTGCCATATCTATCCTGTCCTCAAATGTTTCACCCATTCCGATTATACCCCCGGAGCACACCTCCAGACCGGCAGTCTGTGCACGTTTTATACAAGCGATCTTATCATCAAAGGTATGAGTTGTACAGATATTCGGGAAAAATCTCCTGGAAGTCTCAATATTTGCATGACAGTGTGTGATCCCAATATCCCGCAGCCTGCGAAACTGTTCCAATGTAAGTAAACCATGAGAGGCACAAAGCTCTATTTTGCACTCTTTTTTCATCCGTCTGTATACGGAAACCGCCTTTTCAAAATCAGCATCGGAAAGTGTTCTTCCGGCGGTTACAATTGAAAAGCGATGAACACCGCTCATTTCATTATGCTTACACTCCCTGACTATAGTTTCCTCATCAAGAAAATCATATTCATCCACCCCTGTAAATGAGCAGCCGGACTGAGCACAAAATTTGCAGTTTTCTGAGCATCTGCCGCTTTTCCCGTTTATGATACTGCACAGATCCACCTTGTTTCCGCACAATTCACGGCGTATTCTGTCAGCTCCACGGCAAAGCTCATCAAGATCACAGCTTTCAAAGAAAGACAGATCATCCCCTCTTTCAAGACGCTTGCCATTAATTATTTCATCTGCCAGCTTTATCAGATCCATTATAATGCTCCTTTAAATTTTGTTGATAACAGGTTTAATACGTTTTGCGATAAATGCCACAAAAAAGCTCATGATTATATCCTTTGGAACTATCAGCAGGAAAAAGTTCCATATCAGCCACCATAGTCCTACATCCTTACCCAGGTATAAAGTACTGATAAGATAATAGTAGATCATTCCTGAGGCATAAGATATAGCAAGCCCTACAAAACATGAGATCAGTAAACGAATATAAGAAGCCTCACTCTTTCTTTCGCAAATACGGCCCATAACAAATGCAGAAACACCAAATCCGATAAGGTACCCGAATGCAGGATTTACAACATATCCGATCCCGCCTCCCTGAGTAAATACCGGGAGACCTATGAGTCCCATAAACACATACAGCCATACAGAAATGCTGCCCCATACCGAACCAAGTATAAGTCCTGCCAGCATCACAAATTCCACCTGTAATGTAAAGGGAACAGGTGGAATTGGTATCTTTATAAATGCTCCCACAGTAATAAGTGCAGTAAATAAAGCACACAGACATAATTTCATTGTTCTTGTTTTTGAAGCTGTCATATAATATCCTCCCTTGAAATACTGACTTCGCCACCGGTATAACGATGCTTTTTTCCATTCTCATCCATGGCGATAAGAGCGCAATCATCATCAATATCTATCACTCTTATCTGCTTCGTCTTACCTCCAAATGACATATTGACAGTTTTGCCTAATATCATACTCCTCTGGCGGTATTTGTCCGCATAGTCCTTGTCATTGCTGTAAAGACTATAAAAACTATTCAGGATCCCCGATACGATTCTATTCTTCATATCGGTTTTACGGGTATGGAATACGCCGCCGGCAATACCTTCTATTTCTTCCGGAAAACCATTTTCAGGCTCATATACATTCAATCCTATCCCCAGAACTGCATGATCTAAAAATCCGCTTTCCAGATCGGCGGATCCCTCTGTCAGAATACCGCAAACCTTACGCCCGTTTATATAAATATCATTGACCCATTTTATACCGGGTCTGTACTCAGTCAGCCCCTCAAGCGCCACACACACTGCTGCCGCCGCCATTGTTGTATATTTCACTGACTTCTGTATAGTACACCCCTCCGGTCTGAGTAAAAGGCTCATGTAAATACCGCTGCCCGATGGGGAATAAAATCTGCGTCCGAACCGTCCTCTGCCCTCAGTCTGCTCACCTGCGATAACTATAAATCCATCTTTTTCCTTTTCAGGTACAACAGACTGCTTCAAGTAATTATTTGTTGAATCCACCTTATCCAGAAGCTTTATCTCAGGTATTGACAAGCTGCTGTCAAGATGCTGTTTTATCCCTGATAAAGTCAATATATCTGTCTTCTGACCTATCACATATCCCCTATTGGTCTGCGCATTAATATCATAGCCTTCGGTTCTGAGCTGTTTTACTGCTTTCCACACAGCAGTACGTGATATCCCAAGTAATTCGGCTATCTGTTCTCCTGAAAGATGGCTCCCACTGTTTTTCTTCAACAGTTCCAATACCCTTTCTTTGGTTGACAATCATCTCATCTCCTTAATATCAAGTTTACAATAGACATTATATCATATGTCGCCACATTTGTCAACCGTTTTTTCAAGAGATTAGTTAACAATAAAAATTACGGACACTCACGTTCTGAATATGAGTGTCCGTATTAAGGCAATACCGCACAAAGATTGTGCGTCAGATGCGAAGTCAGATTTTTCGTTAGATTGTACAAAATCGATGCAGGCATACTG
>CACZQG010000071.1 GCA_902783235.1 uncultured Ruminococcus sp. | reverse complement strand
TCCCCCACTGAAAGACTAAGATGACCGCCGCCATTGATGCGGCGGTCATAAGTCGTGAGTTATATTGCCTGTTTATTATTCCTCGTCACTGCCGGAAGCAAACTGACTTTCATGGCGTGTGAAGAAGTCTGTTCTGGGAGGAAGGAATTTTAACTTATGTTCCTTTTCTGTGAAGAAGGTGAGGGGCTCAAAAATGGTATCCCATGACCATATACGTTCGTCCACCTGTAAGTACTCACGCAGCTTTTCTGTACCGAAGGGTGCCATTGGGTGAAGCAGTACAGCAGTTATTCTTATCATGTAGAAAAGATTTGCAAGTGTCTGCTTTAGCTCCTCGGGCGACTGCTCATCGGGCTTGAGACTTTTTGCCATGTATTTGCTGGTGTTTCTTATATAGCTGTCAAGTACATAGGTACACTGGTGAAAGGCGAATTTTGCCATATATCTCTCGTATTCCAGTACTGCTTTTTTTGCGTCCTCTTTGAATTTTTCCTCCGGTTCGCACTGGGGGAGCACATCACCGAAATGCTTTTGATTTGTATAGAAAGCTGTTCTGATGATACGGTTATATACATTGGAAAGCAGCAGTCCGTCCTTTACGACGGGATCTGCATCATCGGGTTTTGCATCCGGATTATATGGCTTGGGCATAAAGCTTACAGAACGCTGACCCAGACCCAGTCCCAGCCAGTGCATACGCAGCTGCTCGGGAGTATAATGCTCTAAAAGGTCATCAGCCATAGGCGGCTTTACCTGTCCCGAGCTGGATGCTTTTTTATCAAGGAAAAGGATATGATGATTTGCAACTATTATGGGCATTTGCAGCTCACCGTCTTCCGGATCTGCTGTCTTTGTCTCCGACTGCTGTTGAGCCATCCACATTGCAGGCTCTGCTATGCCATAAAAATAGATATTATCCTGACCTATAAACTGATATACAGTAGATTCCTTGCTGCACCAGTATTTTTTCCAGTCCTCGGGATCCTTTCCGGACTGCTCCAGATAGGTCTTGGTAAAGGATATAGGTGCCCAGAGGGACTCCGGCCATACCCATACGGTAAGCCCTTTTTCATCCTGAAAAACAGGTGCCGGAACACCCCATTCAATATTGCCGGTGAGTCTGAAGGGGACAAGTGTTTTACCGGTCCTGTAGCGTATCCCGTTTTGGGTAAGGATCGCACAGGCCTTGTCACAGTCAGACAGCTTCTTAAATTCTATGGTAAACGAAGGCTTCTTTTTTTCCTCCAGGTATTCATGCTGCGGCATTGAATCTTTAAGGGAGAAATACTTTTCTTCAAATTCCCTTTTAACATATATAACAGGGGGCTTTAGGAATTCGTCGATAGTCTTCCATACTACGGGACGAACGTCCTTTCTCTTTTTGAGTGTTTCCACCCACTGCTGCATAAGCTCCTGATAATCGCACAGCTTGAAGTACCAGTTAGTGACAGGCTTCATAGTAGGTCTTTCGCCTGTCAGAGTACTTACAGGGTCTATGAGATTTTCGGGCATATACTGGTGACCCATATCACACTCATCCGCATAACCTTTTTCGGATGTACAGCCGTCTACCGGGCATTTTCCCACTACCTGCCTGCCGTTTAGGAATACTCCTGCCTTTTCATCGAAAAACTGCATAGTGGAGCGCTGTTCCAGCTGACCCTTTTCATACAGGGAGTTTAGAAATTCAAGAGTATATTCTGCATGGACTTCCTTTGCTCTGTCCAGACCCGAGGCTGCAAAGAGATTCGGGGAGATACCATAGGAATTCAGTGTATTTTTCTGCTTTTGGTGATTGTGGCGGACAAAGTCCTCCAGTGAGCCTTCAAACTCGCCTTTTTCTGCCTTCTGTCTCCAGCTTTCGGCAATAGGGGAGCCATAGCAGTCAGTACCGCTGACGAATATAACGTTATCCTTGCCTATACGGTCACGAAGAAATCTTGCATAGGTATCAGCAAATACCAGCATACCCCCTACATGGCCGAAGTGCAGCTCCTTATTGCCGTATGGCATACCGCCTGTTATAACAGCACGTTTGGGAAACTGGGGACGGGGTATCTCAAAATTCTTTTTCTGCTTTTTATCATCAGACATTTTTTCAAGTCCTTTCGGTAATTTGGTAAAGATGTTACCATACAATAATAAATATTATTATACCATATCATAGTAAAAAAATCAAGTGAATTGTATTATTGAACTATTTAATAAGTTAAAAAATAAATAAAATTAAAAATATGGGACATTTTTTTCCATAAATGCATAATTTCACTTGCAATTTTACCGTTTTTGGTGTATGATATAAATGTATGTTTATGTAAGGAGCTTTTTTATGGAACTAATTTCGATCATTGTTCCTTGTTATAACGAACAGGAGGTACTGCCGTTATTTTACGAGGAGATAAAAAAAGTAACGGGGCAGATGCAGAATGATAATAAGGAGCTGGAATTTGAGTACCTGTTTATCAACGACGGCTCTAAGGATCGTACTCTTGCCATGCTCCGTGACCTGGCGGCAAAGGACAAGTCTGTCAGGTATATATCATTTTCCCGAAATTTCGGTAAGGAGGCAGGTATGTTTGCCGGCCTGGAAAATGCTAAGGGAGATTACGTTGTGATAATGGATGCGGATCTTCAGCATCCCCCGAAATTCATACCGAAAATGTATGACTATGTGAAAAATCATGGCTATGACTGTGCGACTACAAGGAGAGTCAGCCGCAAAGGGGAATCGAAAATACGATCCTGGTTTGCAAGAAAGTTCTATTCCATAATGAACCGGATATCTCAGACTGAGATCGTAGACGGGGCTCAGGATTTCCGGTTCATGACAAGGCAGATGGTAGATTCTATTCTTGAAATGAAGGAATACAACCGCTTTTCAAAGGGCATTTTCAGTTGGGTGGGATTTGACACCAAGTATATTGAATATGAAAATGTGGAAAGAGCAGCAGGTACTACAGCATGGTCCTTCACCAGTCTGGTGAAATATTCCCTTGAAGGAATATTTGCTTTTTCTACCGCACCTCTTGCCATAGCATCTGTGCTGGGAGTTATAAGCTGTCTTATTGCTTTTGTCATCATCATGGTGGTAATAGTCAAGACCATAGCTTTTGGCGAGGCAGTACAGGGCTTCCCCACAACGGTATGTGCTATATTCTTTATCGGGGGACTTCAGCTTTTCTGTACGGGTATTCTGGGACAGTATTTGTCCAAGACCTATCTGGAGACCAAAAGCCGCCCTGTATATATCATAAAAGAAACAGAAGAAACAAAAATAAAGCGGACTGTCAATAAGGATCTGTAATGCATGATGTGACATCATGTCTTCGCCGTAAACGGCAGGAGATCGGATCATGACCAAGAGGAGCAGGGTCTTATGCGATGATTGAAACCGTTGCAGCGTGATAAGGACGGCTTATCATGATCTGCTCCCGATTCAAACCGCAAATATAAAGCTAAGGAAAAGGTGATCATCAATGAAAAAAGTAGCTATCATTATGGGCAGTGACAGTGATCTGCCTGTTGTAAAGGGTGCCGTGGAAAAGCTTAAAAGCTTCGGTGTTCCTTACGAGGTACACGTTATGTCAGCGCACAGGACTCCCGATGAGGCAGCGGAGTTTTCAAAAAATGCTGTAAAAAACGGCTTCGGAGCGATCATATCCGCAGCAGGCAAGGCAGCTCATCTGGGCGGGGTACTGGCAGCTCATACGATACTGCCTGTTATAGGTATCCCCATAAAGTCCTCTACCCTTGACGGACTTGATGCACTTCTGGCTACGGTACAGATGCCCAGCGGAATACCTGTTGCTACCGTTGCAATAGACGGTGCGGCGAATGCTGCTATTTTAGCAGTACAGATGCTGGCACTTTCTGATGAGCAGCTGGCACAGAAGCTTACAGACATGAAAAAGCAAATGGCAGATGCTGTCATGGAAAAGGACAGAAAAATAGCTCAGGAATTAGAAAAGCTCTGAGATCGGGCAGAATAATTTTTATTTCAAATATATTTAAACGGAGGAAAAGACAATGGCAAATGTTGAAAAGAAGGAACAGCTTTATGAGGGCAAGGCAAAGAAGGTTTTTGCAACAGATAATCCCGACTATGTTATAGTTGATTACAAGGATGATGCTACTGCCTTCAACGGCGAAAAGAAGGGTACTATCACCGGCAAGGGTGTCATCAATAACAAGATGACAAACTATATGTTCGGACTGCTGGAAAAGGAAGGCATTCCCACACATCTGGTGGAGGAGATCTCCGACAGGGAAACTATCGTTAAAAAGGTGGAGATAGTACCTCTGGAGGTCATTGTGAGAAATGTGGCAGCAGGCAGCTTTTCCAAAAAGCTGGGTATTGAGGAGGGTACTCCCTTAAAGAGACCTACTCTGGAATTCAGCTACAAGAACGATGATCTTGGGGATCCTTTTATCAACAAGTACTATGCGCTGGGTCTTGATCTTGCAACAGAAGAGGAGATCGAAAAGATCACAGAGTACGCTTTCAAGGTAAATGAATTCATGCTGGGATTTTTCAAGAAGATGAATATTGATCTTATCGACTTCAAGATTGAATTCGGACGCTTTAAGGGCGATATCATTTTAGCAGATGAGATCTCACCCGATACCTGCCGTTTCTGGGACAGCACTACACATGAAAAGCTTGATAAGGACAGATTCAGACGTGACATGGGCGGCGTTGAGGATGCATACAACGAGATCATGAACCGTCTTATGAGCAATAAATGATTATTGCCTTTCCCTTGACCTACTCATGCATAGACTGTCCAAAGCCGTCTGAGCAGTTATGTATTTGTGTGTCATTATGATACAGCTATACCTTATATTTTCACGACGGCGGAATGGAGTTTCATATGGGCGGATTTTTTGGTGCCGTATCGGCAAACGATTGTATACAGGATGTGTTTTTTGGAACAGACTATCACTCACACCTGGGTACAAGGAGAGGAGGAATGACCTCCTATTCACCGGAGCTTGGATTTCAGAGAAATATCCACAGTATAGAAAATTCACCTTTCAGAACAAAATTTGAACATGACGTTGCAGCAATGAGAGGAAATATTTGCATCGGCTGTATATCCGATACAGATCCTCAGCCTATTATGGTGCGTTCCAAGCTGGGACTTTACGCAGTGTGCTCTATAGGTATCATCAACAATGCGGAACAGCTTTATATTGAGCTTCTGGAAAATGGCTGTGCCAACTTTGAGACTATGAGCAGCGGTAATATCAATTCCGGAGGACTTATAGGTGCACTTATCGCACAGAAGGATTCCTTTATTGATGGCATAAGATATGCACAGGAAAAGATAGAGGGCACTATGTCACTGGTGATTATGACAAAGGATAGGATAATATGTGCCAGGGACAAGTACGGACGATTGCCTATTATAATAGGAAAACGCTCGGACGGCTATTGCTTCTCCTTTGAGTCCTTTGCCTACCAGAAGCTGGGATATACAACCTGCCATGAGCTGAAGGCAGGAGAGATAACGGAGATCACCAAGGATGGATATAATATCCTTGTGGAGGGTACCGATGATATGAAAATATGTACCTTCCTGTGGACATACTACGGTTATCCCAATGCCTGCTATGAAGGCGTGAACGTTGAAGTAATGAGAGCACGCAACGGAGAGATAATGGCTGAGACTGATATGAAGAACGGCAAGCTCCCGGACGTGGACTATGTCTGTGGTGTGCCGGATTCGGGTATACCTCATGCCATAGGCTATGCCAACAAGAGCGGCATTCCCTTTGCAAGACCCTTTGTAAAGTATACACCCACATGGCCGAGAAGCTTCATGCCTACAAATCAGTCTATAAGGAACCGTGTTGCCAAAATGAAGCTGATACCTGTTCACGAGCTTATAGAGGGCAAGAAGCTGCTGTTTGTGGATGACAGTATCGTCCGTGGAACACAGATGAGAGAAACAGTGGAATTTCTTTATGAAAATGGTGCTAAAGAGGTACATATGCGTTCTGCTTGTCCTCCTATCATGTATGGCTGCAAGTATCTGAATTTTTCACGCAGCACCTCTGAGCTGGAGCTTATAGCAAGACAGATAATTGACGAGCGTGAGGGTGCTGAAGGCGTTAAATATATAAATGAATACAGTGATACAAATACCGAAAGGGGAGCTTTTCTGCGTGATGAGATATGCAGGAGATTAAAGCTTACTTCCCTTGAATTCCAGACACTGGAGGGTACGGTAAAGGCGGTAGGCAAGCCGGAATGTCAGCTTTGCTCTTACTGCTGGACAGGCAAACAATAAGATTAGATCATATTAAGGAGTAATCAGATGAAGAGTTTTTCAGAAAGCTATAAAAACGCCGGTGTTGACGTTACTGCCGGATATAAGGCGGTAGAGCTGATGAAGGAGCACGTAAAAAGAACTGCCACTCCCGGTGTTCTGTCGGGAATAGGCGGCTTCGGCGGACTTTTTGAGCCTGATCTTACAGGTATAAGCAAGCCTGTATTTGTTTCGGGTACAGACGGTGTCGGTACCAAGCTGAAGCTTGCTTTTCTTATGGATAAGCATAACACAATAGGTATCGACTGTGTTGCAATGTGCGTGAATGATATAATTTGCTGCGGTGCCAAGCCTCAGTTTTTCCTGGATTATATAGCAGTCGGCAAGAACTATCCCGAAAGAGTTGCAGAGATCGTATCGGGTATTGCAGACGGCTGTGTACAGGCCGGCTGTGCATTGGTAGGCGGCGAGACTGCTGAAATGCCCGGATTTTATCCTGTGGATGAATATGATGTTGCCGGATTTTCGGTGGGTGTTGTAGACAAGGACAAGATCCTGAAGCCGGAGACACAAAAGGCAGGAGATGTGCTTATCGCTCTTAGATCCAGCGGTGTACATTCCAACGGCTTTTCACTGGTAAGAAAAGTATTCACTGTAAACGAGCAGAACCTTCTCAGGCACTATTCCGAGATAGGCACTACTCTGGGAGATTGTCTCCTGACACCTACCAAGATATATGTAAAGCCTATACTCTCACTTCTTGAAAAGGTAAACGTAAAGGCTATATCCCATATTACAGGCGGCGGCTTCTACGAAAATATTCCACGCTCCCTTCCGGAAGGCATATCCGCAAAGATCGCCAGACAGGATGTTCAGGTGCTTCCTATATTTGATCTTATTATGGAAACAGGAAAGATACCCGAAAGGGATATGTTCAATACATTCAATATGGGTGTTGGTATGATAGTTTCTGTTGATAAGAATGATGCTGATAAGGCAATTGAGATATTAAAGGCTTCCGGAGAAGAAGCTTATGTGCTGGGTGAGCTTGTAGACAGCGACGAAGGCGTTATCATCTGCTAAAGAGAGGACAACTCAATGAAAAGAATAGTTGTATTGGTCTCAGGGGGCGGCACTAATTTACAGGCACTTATAGATGCACAGAAAAGCGGTATTATAAAAAACGGTGAGATAACTCTTGTAATTTCCTCCAAGGAGGGAGCCTATGCCCTGGAAAGAGCTGAAAAAAACGGCATAGCTACAAAGGTACTGCCGCGCAAGGATTATCCGGACAGTGCCGGCTACAGTAAGGCTATACTGGAAGCATTAAATGAAGAAAAAGCCGATCTGGTAGTGCTGGCAGGATTTATGACCATACTGGATGAGTGTATAGTCAAGGCATATCCCTATAAAATGATAAATGTCCATCCGGCACTTATACCCTCCTTCTGCGGAGAAGGGTATTATGGTCTGAAGGTACATGAAGCTGCCCTCAGCTACGGCGTAAAGGTAAGCGGTGCAACTGTACATTTTGTAAATGAACAGGCAGATGCGGGAGCTATAATACTGCAAAAGGCAGTAGCTGTAGAAAACGGTGATACGCCCGAGATACTTCAAAAGCGTATTATGGAGCAGGCAGAATGGAAGATACTTCCGGAAGCAGTTTCACTTTATTGTCAGGATAAAATAAAGATAGTTGACGGCAAAGCGGTCGTTGACAGATAAGGAGCATATAATGGTTGTTAAGAATATTTATGATGAACTCAAAAATAACCCATACCCCGGAAGAGGTATAGCAATAGGCAGATCGGAGAATGGCAAAAACGCTGTTGCTGCTTATTTTATCATGGGCAGAAGCGAAAACAGCCGTAACCGTGTATTTGTTGAAGAGGGAGAAGGCATAAAGACACAGGCGTTTGATCCTTCCAAGCTGACAGATCCGCATCTTATAATCTATTCTCCCGTAAAGGTACTGGGAAACAAGACTATTGTTACAAACGGAGATCAGACAGATACTGTATATGATCTTATGAATCAGCAGCAGACCTTTGAGCAGTCTCTGCGTACAAGGGAATTTGAGGATGATGCTCCCAACTATACTCCCCGTATCTCAGGCATAATAAAGACCGACAAGGGCGGATTCAATTATGCCATGAATATAATCAAGACTGAGAACGGCGACCCTGAAACCTGTATCAGATCAACATTCTCTTATAATAATCCCAAAAACGGTATGGGTCATTTTATCCATACATATATGGGGGACGGCAGTCCTCTTCCCAGCTTTGAGGGAGAGCCGGAGCTTATCGGCAGCATCCCGGATGATATAGATGAATTTGCCGATAAGCTGTGGGATAATCTTAACAGCGACAATAAAGTATCCCTGTTCGTGAGATATATCTCCCTGGAAACAGGCGAATACAAGACCAGGATAATCAACAAGAATAAATAAGGAGAAAAGCTATGTCTTCAGAAATGTTTTTAAAGTACGGCTGTAACCCAAATCAGAAGCCCTCACGTATTTACGTTGAAAACGGTGAGCTTCCCATAGAGGTATTAAACGGAAAGCCGGGTTATATAAATCTTCTTGATGCATTCAACGGCTGGCAGCTTGTCCGTGAATTGAAAGCAGCTACCGGTCTGCCTGCCGCAGCATCATTCAAGCACGTTTCCCCGGCAGGTGCGGCTGTAGGTGTACCTCTCAGCGATACACTTAAAAAGATCTACTTTGTGGATGATCTGGGGGAGCTTTCACCTATCGCCTGTGCATATGCAAGGGCAAGAGGTGCGGACAGAATGTCATCCTATGGTGATTTTGTTGCACTTTCCGATGAGTGTGATGCTGTAACCGCTAAAATGCTCCAGAGAGAGGTGTCTGATGGTATAATTGCTCCTTCTTATACAGATGAAGCATTGGAAATACTCAAGTCCAAGAGAAAGGGTACCTACAATATTATCAAAATAGATCCCGACTATGTTCCTGAGGAGATCGAAAGAAAGCAGGTATTCGGTGTGACATTCGAGCAGGGAAGAAACAACCTGAAGATCGATAATGATATGCTCAGTGAGATAGTCACCGATAACAAGAATATCCCTGATGATAAAAAGAGAGATCTTGTGATTTCACTTATCACTCTTAAATATACACAGTCAAATTCTGTTTGCTATGTAAAGGACGGACAGGCTATCGGCATCGGTGCCGGTCAGCAGTCCAGAATACACTGTACAAGACTGGCAGGCAACAAGGCTGATATCTGGTGGCTGAGACAGGCACCCCAGGTGATGAATCTGAAATTTGTTGATAACATCAGAAGACCGGACAGAGACAATGCCATTGATGTTTATATCTCGGATGAATATATGGATGTACTGGCTGACGGTACCTGGGAAAACATATTCAAGGAAAAGCCCCCTGTATTCACAAAGGAAGAGCAGAAGGAATGGCTGGCTAAGAATACTGATGTTTGTCTGGGTTCGGATGCATTCTTCCCCTTCGGTGATAATATCGAGAGAGCAAGAAAGAGCGGTGTATGCTATGTGGCAGAGCCGGGTGGTTCTATCAGGGACGATAACGTTATAGAGACCTGCAACAAATATAATATGGCTATGGCGTTCACGGGAATTCGTCTGTTCCATCATTGATGTATTGGAGTTGAGTTTATGAAGATATTGGTTGTAGGCGGCGGCGGAAGAGAACACGCTATCGTCATGAAGCTGAGTGAGAGCCCCAAGGTGGATAAGCTGTACTGTACACCGGGAAACGGTGGTATCAGCAAATATGCTCAGTGCTTTGATGTGAAGGCTACAGATATTGACGGAGTAGTGGCACTCAGTAAGGAGATTTCTGTTGACATGGTAGTTGTAGCTCCCGATGATCCGCTGGTAATGGGAATGGTAGATGCTTTGAACAAGGAGGGCATAAGAGCCTTCGGTCCTGACAGCAGTGCTGCTATAATAGAAGGCAGTAAGGTATTTTCAAAGGATCTCATGAAGCTTTATAATATTCCTACTGCCGGATATGAGGTGTTTGATGACCCAAAGGCTGCTATGGAGTATATAAAGGAGAAAAATACCTATCCCACAGTAATAAAGGCAGACGGTCTGGCATTGGGCAAGGGCGTTATTATTGCTCAGAATGAAAAGGAAGCCGAGGATGCTGTAAAGACCATCATGGAGGACAAGATATTCGGTGAAAGCGGCTCCAGCATCGTTATAGAAGAATTTCTTACAGGTCCCGAGGTATCCGTGCTTTGCTTTACAGATGGCAGAGTAGTGGCTCCCATGATCTCTTCTATGGATCATAAGAGAGCACTGGATAATGACGAGGGTCTTAATACCGGAGGTATGGGAACAGTAGCTCCCAATCCTCACTATACTTATGATGTGGCAGAGGAGTGCATGAAGACAATATTCATGCCTACCATAAATGCTATGAATAATGAGCACAGAACATTCAAGGGCTGTCTTTACTTTGGTCTTATGATAACTCCTCAGGGACCCAGAGTAATTGAGTACAACTGCCGATTCGGTGATCCCGAGACTCAGGTAGTATTGCCCTTGCTTGAAACAGATCTTGTGGATATATTTAATGCTGTAATAGATGAAAAGCTGGACAGTATTGATATAAAGTGGAAGGATGGAGCAGCAGCCTGCGTTATTATCGCCAGCGGCGGCTATCCAAAAAAATACGAGACCTCCAAAGAGATAAGCGGTCTTGATGAAAAGGGTCAGCATGAGGGCGTGATCGTTTATCATGCGGGTACAAAAACGGAGGGAGACAAGTTCCTTACCTCCGGCGGCAGAGTTCTGGGAGTGACCGCTACAGCTCCCGACCTGAAAACAGCACTGGAAAAAGCATACAGCGGTGTAAATGGTATAAGCTTTGAAAAAATGCATTACAGGAAGGATATAGGAAAGAAAGCACTGAATATATAAGGCAACACCGCACAAAGACCGCATGGAAGCTTTGCACGTCATCTGCTTGCAGATTTTCCGTTATCTTGCACAAAATCTCTTTGACATACGCCAGTATGCCTGTATCGATTTTGTACAATCTAACGAAAAATCTGACTTCGCATCTGACGCACAATCTTTGTGCGGTATTGCCTTAAGAATATGGAAATGATGTAAGATCATGGATCAATTTTTAAGCAGCTTTGCTTAAAGCTGCAGAATGGAGAAAAAAATGTTATTGGACAGATTTTTGCCAAGGATCGAATTTGACAGCTATGAGGATTTCAAGGCGAACTATAAGGTCAATGTTCCCGAGAATTTCAATTTCGGATTCGATATTGTTGATGAATGGGCTAAACAGGAGCCAGAAAAGAAGGCACTTGTATGGTGCGATGACCATGATGAAACACACACTTTTACATTTACTGATATTTCCAGACTTTCCAATAAAGCTGCAAACTATTTCAAGAGCCTGGGTATAAAAAAAGGCTCGGTAGTAATGATGATACTCAGAAGACGCTGGGAGTACTGGATATGTGCTACAGCGCTTCATAAGATAGGTGCGACGGTCATACCTGCTACTCTCCAGCTAAGCAAGAAGGACATAGTCTATAGGGGCAACAGAGCAAATGTGTGCTGCTTTATATGCATAAATGATGACTATGTTGCACAGCAGGTAGAATTGTCCGAAAGCGAGATACCTACCCTGAGGCACAAGATAGTTGTAGGGACTGAGCGAGAGGGCTGGCGATTCTTTGAAAAGGAGATCGAGCCTTTTTCCGATGTGTTTGAAAGACCTACAGGAGACGATGCGACCCGATGGGATGATATTATGCTTGTGTATTTCACATCCGGCACTACAGGTATGCCTAAGCCGGTGCAGCATAATTTTGCTCATCCTCTGGGTCATATAGTAACTGCAAAATACTGGCAGATGGTGCAGGAAAACAAGCTCCACATGAGCGTTTCCGATTCCGGCTGGGCTAAATTCGGATGGGGCAAGATATATGGTCAGTGGATATGCGGAGCGACTATATTCTGCTATGATATGGACAAATTTATTCCCGCAAAGCTGCTTGAAAAAATATCCGAATATAAGGTGACTACCTTCTGCGCTCCTCCTACAATGTTCAGATTCATGCTCCAGGAGGATGTGGAGAAGTATGACCTTTCCAGCATAAAGAATTGCTGTATTGCAGGAGAGCCCCTGAATCCTCAGGTATTCAATGACTGGTATAAGCTTACCGGTCTCAAGCTCCGTGAGGGCTTCGGGCAGTCAGAAGGAACGGTGCTCATTGCAAACTTTCAGTGGCTGGAGCCTTCGGCAGGCTCTACAGGAAAGCCGGCACCTCTTTATGATATAAAGCTTATCAACGATGACGGTGAGGAATGCAAACCCGGTGAGGAGGGTACTATAATCGTAAATGATGTAAAATCAGCTCCTCCGGTGGGATTATTCACAGGATATTTCAATGATCCTGAAATGTCTGCAAAGGTTCTTGGCGGTGCTTACTATGACACGGGAGATATGGCGGTTAAAGATGAAAACGGCTGCTATTGGTTCATGGGAAGAAACGATGACGTTATCAAGTCATCCGGCTACCGTATAGGACCATTTGAGGTGGAAAGTGCCGTACTGGAGCATCCTGCCGCAGTAGAATGCGCCATTACCGGTGTACCTGATCCCATAAGAGGACAGGTGATAAAGGCAACCATTGTCCTTGCCAAGGGCTATGAGCCAAGTGATGCCCTGACAAAGGAGATACAGGATCATGTTAAGAAGGCGACTGCTCCTTACAAGTATCCGAGAGTAGTGGAATATGTTGATGAGCTGCCCAAGACCTTCAGCGGTAAGATAAAGCGTAAGGAGATACATCAGAAGGATGTTGAGCGAATGAGCGAAAAATCATGATCCCTGATGTTAAGGCAATACCGCTGACGTGCAAAGCTTCCAAGCGGTCTTTGTGCGGTGTT
>CACZQG010000070.1 GCA_902783235.1 uncultured Ruminococcus sp. | reverse complement strand
ATAAGTATTGGTCAACAGCATTGCCGTGAGATACACACCTCCTCCGCACAAAACGGCTATGGGCAGGGAAATAAGCATCGAAAAGGGCAGAAGAGGGAACACTACCCATGCTGTGAGAGCGCATAGTATGCCGGAGAACAGCGGGGAAAGAAGCCTTCTGAGTGATATACGGCAGCCGGATGCCCGTGGATAGAATATCACCGACAGGAAGAATATAACAGCGTAGCATAAAAGTGTTGAAAGTGCTGCGCCGTTTGCATTTATAACTGGTATCGGTATGAGAATGAGATTACCTGCAAGCTTTACCGCTGCTCCGGCAAGCATCAGCTTAACAGGTATATCTGCCCTGCCTGCTGCCTGATAGCAGGAAAACATGGTGGAGGACAGGCAGGTGAATATAAGGGCTATCCCCAGTATGGAAAGAGAAGTCCATGATACGGCGCATTCCGCTTCTCTGCCCCCGAAAAGAAAGGCAAGGACTTCCTTTGAAAGGGCACAGATGCCCAGCCCTCCGGGAATGGCAATAGATCCTGTGACAGAAATGACCTTTTCGGTGAGCCGCTTTACCCCGGATGTGTTTTTTTCCGCACTGCAGGCAGAGATAAGGGGGAGTATGCTCTTTCCGAACATATTTGTTACGGAGGGCACTATATTGAACACTGTGACAGCAAGTCCCATAAAGGAGCCGTAAATAAATTCGGGGACTGTATCTCCCTCCAGACCGAATCTGTCCATGAAGAATCCCGGTGAAGCGGCATATGCCTTTTTAAGCCCTCTTACCATAGTGCCCAGATCAATCAGGGAGGTGAGGTTTGCCGCAGCTGCTCCCAGAGCCACGGGGACAAATATCTTTATCAATGCTACGGCAGTATTCATGTCCGGCTTTATTTTTTTCACTGTTTTGGGCAGACCTGTCCCGGAAATGCGGAGAAACAGCGTTCCCATAAGAGTGGAAAGACTTATACCCAGTACAGCCGCAGCCGCTGCTGCCGATTCTATGGAGGTGCCACGGGGAAGAAAGGACAGTACCGCTTCCCTGTGAGTGATAACATAATAGCAAAGCCCCAGACCTGCTGCAAGGCGTACCAGCGACTCTATGACCTGGGAGAGGGCTGTGGGATACATATCACTCATGCCTTCTCTTACGCCTCTGTAAACGGCTGTGACACATCCGAAGAGAGCCGATGGAGCGATCATAAGTACTGACAGCCACGCTTCGGGGCATACCGCTGCCTTTTCTGCAAAGGGAACTGACAGAAGGGCAATGGCAAGACAGCCGAGTATTCCCATAAGGGAGAACATAAGCAATGCGGTCTTATGTATCCGCCGTATACCGTCATGATCTCCCACGGCACAGCATTCAGCAGTAAGCTTGGCGGCGGAGGTGGTAAGTCCGCCTGCTGTGACGGCGTAAATGGGCAGGAAAAGTCCGTAGGCTCCTGAAAAGCAGCTCATACCCAATCCGCCCAGCATATTCGTTATGGGTATCTTAAACAACGCCCCTATAGCTTTGGCTATAAGTGCGGAGGTTATGAGTATCACAGATCCTTTTATAAAGCTTTGTTTTTTCAATTCTCTGCTCCTTAAAACGATTTTTATTTAAAAATATGTTGCGGACAGGGAAAATATGTGTTATAATTATAAGAGCAGAAAATTTAAGGCAATACCGCACAAAGATTGTGCGTCAGATGCGAAGTCAGATTTTTCGTTAGATTGTACAAAATTGATGCAGGCATACTGGCGTATGTCAAAGAGATTTTGTGCAAGATAAAGGAAAATCTGCAAGCAGATGACGTACAAAGCTTCCAAGCGGTCTTTGTGCGGTGTTGCCTTTAATGAACGGAGGTACTGAAACTCAAATGATAGAAGTAAAGGAACTTACCAAGCATTACGGTGACAAGCACGCCGTACAGGGTATCAGCTTTACAGTACAGGACGGAGAGATACTTGGATTTCTGGGACCTAACGGTGCCGGAAAATCCACCACAATGAATATGCTGACAGGATATATCTCCTCCACCTCGGGTACTGCACTGATAAACGGCGTTGATATTCTGGAGGATCCTATAAAGGCGAAAAAGAATATAGGCTATCTCCCGGAAATACCGCCCCTTTATACAGATATGACAGTAAAGGCATATCTGAACTTTGCCTATGACCTGAAAAAATGCAAGCTTCCAAGAAAAGAGCATATGCAGGGTATATGTGACCTTTGCAGGATAACCAACGTTAAAAACCGTCTTATCAAGCATCTTTCCAAGGGCTATAAACAGCGTGTAGGTCTGGCTCAGGCACTTATAGGCAACCCGCCGGTGCTGATACTGGATGAGCCTACGGTAGGTCTTGATCCCAGTCAGATGAAGGAGATAAGAACTCTTATCAAAAAGCTGGGCAGAAATCACACGGTCATACTCTCCTCTCATATTCTGTCTGAGATCCAGCAGGTATGTGACAGAGTTATCATTATAAACAACGGCGTTGTTGCGGCTGATGATACCGCCGACAACCTTTCCAAAAAGGTCTCCACCGATCACAGACTTATAGTCCGTATTGAAGGAGACAAAGGTGAGATACTCCGTGAGCTTCGCAGCATAAACGGCATTATCAAGGTATCCGCAGATATTGAAAAGGAAAAGGGTGTTTACGAATACGAGATCGAATCCAATGAAAATATGGACGTAAGAAAGAAAGTGAGCACTCTTGCCCGTGAAAAGGGATGGGATATTCTCCTGATGAAGACTATGGAAATGTCTCTGGAGGATATATTCCTGAAGATCACCATGGGAGAAGGTATCGGAGCTGCAGATAATGAAAGCAGGAGCGACACAGCTGATTTGGCTGAACCATCCGGCAATACCGATACAAATACAGATAAGGATACAGAAACTCAGCAGGACAATGAAAAGGAGGGCGAAAAGTAATGGGTGCAGTATTCAGACGTGAATTCGGATCGTTCTTTACGTCCAGTATAGCCTATGTATTTTTGGCAGCATTTTATCTTATATCGGGATTTTTCTTCTATGAGGAAACACTGGCATCCGGCACTTCGGATATGTCCTCATTTTTCTACTCGATACTTATTATAGTAGCACTTCTCATACCTGTCCTCACTATGAAATCATTCAGTGAGGAAAAACGTCAGAAAACAGAGCAGGGACTTCTTACTGCCCCCATAAGCCTGACAGGAATGGTACTGGGCAAATACTTTGCCGTATTCCTTATGTATGTTATCGGTATCAGCATTACCTTGCTTTATGCCTGCATACTCAGCTTTTACGGTACTGTGGACTGGCTTATGATAATGTCCAATTATATGGCACTTGTACTGGCAGGTGCGGCATTCATTGCTGTTGGAGTATTCATATCCTCACTTACAGAAAATCAGATGGTTGCTGCTGTTGGCGGTATAATATCCCTCCTTTTCCTGGCAATGCTGGATCTTATTGCAAGACTCATTGACATTGACTATATCTCCGATGTACTCAATGCACTGGCTTTCTACAATAAGTACAATGAATTTACAGTTGGCATATTCAATCTGTCAAGCGTACTTTTCTATATCAGCGCAGCCTTTATATTCAATTTCCTGACAGTCAGGGTATTTGAAAAAAGACGCTGGAGCTAAAGGAGGTACAGTCAGATGAATAATGAAAACAAGAAGGAAAAAAAGCCGTTCAATAAAAGAAAGCTCAAATTCGGAGCAACGGCAACTATAATCACAGTCTTTGTTATCGCTGCCATAGTTTTTGTAAACCTTATAGCAGGGATACTCACAGAAAAAAAGGGCTTTAAATTAGACCTTACCTCTCAGAAGTATTTTAATGTTTCTCAGGATACCATCGATTATATCAGAAATATAGACAAGGATGTGGATATATCCGTTATGTCCGAAAAGGACAGTCTGGAAAACAACAAGTACTATAAAATGGTCATTGAAACTCTTGCCAAATATGAGCAGAACTCAGACCATATCAACGTAAACTATTACAGCATCACCAAAAACCCTGAGATAATCAATAAATACAGTGCCTATTATAACGGCGATATAAATGAAGGCAGCATTATTGTTGCCTGCGGCGAGAGAGTAAAGGTAACAACAGTTTCCTCCCTCTTCGATCAGAATTATCAGACAGGCACGGTAGAGGGCTATAAGGGTGAACAGGAGATAACCTCTCTGGTCATGAATGTTACCGACTCCAATCCTGTAAAGGTAGCTTTTCTTGCAGCCTATAACAATCAATCCATATTCAATCCAAATCTGACCTATGAGATAGATTCCTTCCTGAAGCTGCTCACCAAAAACGGATATGAATGCAATACAGTAGATATACTCACTGATGAATTGTCCCCGGACAGCTATGATATGGCTGTACTGCCGGCTCCTTACAGCGATCTTACAGATGACTGTATATCCAAGCTGGAGGCTTTCCTCTACAATGGAGGAGATCTGGACAAGGATATGATATATATTGCGGATGTATATCAGACAGCAACTCCCAAGATAGACCAGTTCCTTGAGGAATGGGGTATCAAGGTAGCCGATAATATGGTAATTGAAACAGCGGATGAAAAGAATCTTCAGGTAAACCTTATCAAGAGCACCTACGGCGGACAGAACGCAAAGGTACCTGCTGCTTCCATTGCAGATGATAAGTACTCGGAGGGGCTTTCAAACACCAAGCTTCCAATTGCGGCAGGATATGCAAGAAATATAGAGCTTCTTTTTGATGCGAATGTGGACAGAAATACCTCTGCAATACTGAAAACATCGGATACCTCTGCACTTTATCCTCTGAATCTGAAAACCTCATCCGGTGAAACTGCCGACCTGACTGCTGACTCCGATAAAGACGAAGCAGACAATGACGAAAACAGCAGCGAGGATGAAAGCGATAACAAGGAAAGCAGTACAGAAGCGGAAACAGCTGCTGAGGCTGAAACAGAAGCAGAGACAACAGCCTTTGATATCGCATCTGCCGATAAGCAGGAAAGCATTGTAATGGCTATGGCTTCCAAGTCAAATATGGATGGAGATACCGAGCACAAGAACAATGTACTTGTTATGGGCGGTGCATCCTTCACAGATCCGTATATTACCGGCGTTTCCACATATAATAATGCCGAGTTCGTAATAAACACCATCAACAAAATGTGCGGCAAGGAAAACGCTGTTATCATTGCGGAAAAGAATTTTGAATCCACAGCACTGGACGTTACCACATCTCAGGTATCCATACTGCGTAATATCGTTGTATTCGGATTCCCGCTTATCGTTATCATATGCGGTATCGTGGTATTTGTAAGGAGAAAGAATAAATGAACAAAAACTTAAAGGCTGTGATCGCCTGTACGGGTATCCTTGCCCTTGCAGGCGGCGGCTATGCCGCTTTGATGCTGACAGATAATGCCCCTGACAGCCAGACATCCACCTCAGATAGTCCTATTGCAGAAAAGCCGGCTCCCATACTGGAGGGAGAAAAGACCGATCTTGTATCCATAACAGCCAAGAATCAGAACGGCGGATTTGAGGCAGTATCAAGCGGAAAAAATGATGACAAGGGCGAACCTGTATTTGAAGTAAAGGGACTTGATGGTCTGAAACAAAATGATACCGTACTTACCTCCCTTCTGAACGCTTCATCAAATCTGGTCTGTGACAGCGTAGTGGCAGAGGGGGAAAAGGATCTTGACAAATACGGTCTCAAGGATCCTATGGCTTCTGTCAGCATAAAGCTTAAAGATGGCGAAAAGGTACTGCTTATAGGCAGCGAGTCTCCTCAGGAAGGAGAGACCTACTGCATGATGCAGGGAGGAGATACAGTATATCTTACAGGCACATCCGCAGTCAGCGTTTTTCTGAACCGAAAGGAAAACTTTATAGATCTGGCTCTTATCCCCACCAATGAGGATGGCAGTAAACCAACAGCCGAGGATGTAAAGATACAGCGTGAGGATCTGGATTACGATATAGCCCTTACTCTTGACAAAACCGAATCCACCACCGGAAACAAGGTGGGTACTATGGCAACACACGTTATGACAGAGCCTATCAACTGTTATCTTGATGCGGAGAAATCCACACCTGCGGTACAGGGATTCTTCGGTATGAACGCTTACTCTGCTGTGGCAGCTCATCCGAGTGAAGATGAACTGAAAGCCATGCAGCTTGATAAACCCTTCTGTACTGTGGATATGAAGGTACAGGGCGGTGACAGCTATACCCTTAAAATAGGCAGAAAGCTGGATATTACAGACGGCAGCTATCGTGCTGTGATGCTCAACGACATAGATGTCGTATATGCTGTGTCAGAGGATGAGCTTTGCTGGGCTACTCTGAAGCCGGATGATATTATTTCAAGAATGATATTCGGTACTTATGTATGGGATATCGGCAAGCTGAAGATAGATGTCAAGGATGGAGAATCTGCCGAATTCATAGGCAGCGGTAAGGACGAAGGCAGCTACAAGCTTACCAAAAACGGCAATAATGCCTCCACAGAAAGATTCAAGCAGCTATACCAATTCCTGCTGAAAGCTTCTGCTGAGGAATTTGATATATCAGATAAGCCCCAGGGGGAGCCTGATGTGTCTATACTCCTGGAGACACAGGATAAGAGCACCACACAGACCGTAGAGTTCTATAAGGCTGACGGCAAAAAAAGCTATATTGTGGTCAACGGTGTCCCCTGCTTCAAGTGCCGTTCTGCATATGTTCAGCTTCTGAAGGAAAACCTTGCCAAGTTTGATACAAATGAAGAGTTTGTGACCAACTGGTAAGCAGATGACGTGCAAAGCTTCCAAGCGGTATTTGTGCGGTGTTGCCTTAATTTGGTCATAATACGACATACCCAATATGCTATAATAGAAAGGCGCATTTAAAGCGTTACATGACAAAGGAGGAAAACTATGAGTAACTTTTTTACATACAAGGGGTACCCTCTTGTAAGACAGGAAAACTTTATTTACTACGGAAATATGTCCGATGACTATGTAATAATGCTGGAAGTAAAGGAAAAACAGAAGGTAAAGGATCTTGATGTGGCAAGCAAGGTAAAAATATATCAGATGTCTACAGATCTTACCCTTCCTCCCACAGTAGGGATCACTCAGACAGCTGAGAGAGAAAGCCTTTATGAGGCACTTGATCTTGCTAATGCGTGGCTCCAGAGAGCAAAAAAGAGCTGAATGTTTGATAAATAAATAACAAATTTTCATTTTTTCAGCATCAACAATTATCTCGCATTTTTGTGCATAATCACAGTTAAACGTTTTAGGAATGCCGTAGCTGCGTTATTTAGCTATGGCATTCTTTTTTTACATCTTATGTTTATGTTATATATATAAACAAACCTATGAGCACATCTTACAAATTCACATCCCCAAATTAATGTAAACTTACAAATTTGATAATATACTATTGACATTTATATCCATGGATGCTATAATAATTACAGAAGGAAACGAAAGATAGAACTTTAAAGAAACCGTAAAGTTCTGAAACGTTTAAGTAAATGAGTAAACAATGATTAATATTTGGCAAACTTATTGAAAAGTAAGGACGCAAAGCCAGAGGGTCTAAGCCGATACGAATTCGGTACGACAGCCGGTTGCATACAGCGCATCTGATGTAGAACAAATAAGTAGATGCAATGTATTATGTAACCGCCCGGTTTTTATACTGGAGCGGTTTTTTAATTCCTTATAAGTGCAATGGATTGCCCGACTAAAGAAAGAAGGATTATTATGAAAAAGAACAATAAAATGGTCAAATTCACAGCTATCCTCGCAACAGCTTTAATGGCAGTTTCCGCTACAGGTATTTCCACATCCGCACAAGGTGTTAAACAAATGGAGGCTGCAAAAACAGCTGACAGCGCAGCTCAGAAGTCTTTCAAGAAATATTCCAAGGCTAATGAGACTGCTAACCTTATCGCTCTCGAAGGCACAGCAGCAAAGCCCGGCGATGAGATTTCTATCCCCATGACAACATTCACAGGCGATACCTGTACCTGCTACAATGTTGTTATTGAGTATGATTCAAGACTTGAATTCGAGTCAGTTCTGGGATCACAGGCATTCTGTGATTTTGAGCAGAACGGTATGAAATATGTTTCCATCGTTGGTTACACTCCCAACGTCTACAAGGACGGCGAGGCTGTTGCAACTATCAACTTCAAGGTTCCCGAAAATGCAGAGAACGATAATTACTATGTAAACTTCAATGAGATCACAAGCTTCTCAACAAATGATGCTGACTATGACGATTATGCAGCAAAGGATGCTATCGTAACAGTTACAGGCGGTACAGATAAAATCATCAAGGGCAACTGCGTACAGCTCAAGAACGTTACCGGTATTGCAGGCGACAGTGCAGTAGTACAGGTAGTTCCCTTCTCTAACAACGAGTGCTCCTGCTATGATATGCTTATCGAATACGACCCTGCTCTCCTTCTTGAAGAAGGCGGCGTAAGCGGCGCAAATTCATTCACTATATTTGAACAGGACGGCAGATGCTTCGTTTCACTGGTTGGCTATACATCAGGCAGCTATACAGACGGTACACCTATGGCAACTCTGAACTTTACACTTCCTGATGACGCTATGCCCGGTGATACATTCAATGTTTCCGTTGCACAGCTCACAAACTTTGCTACAGCTACAGAAGAGCTTCCCGGCGCTACATACTCAAATGCTATAATCTCAGTAGCTGCTGCTTATACTCCCAACGGACTTACAGATTACAAAACCTTCAAGAAACTGTCTGCATCCGGTGAAGTTATAGGCACAACAGTTGGCAAGAGAGGCGACTTCAATTACGATAGCGATACAAATGTAAGAGACGCTGCTGCTATAGCTAAGTACATTGCTAAGGGCAGAAAAGGCAACGTTACACCTGAGGGTCTGTTCTTCGGTATCGTTGATGACAAGAATACCTCCATCTCCGTAAGAGATGCTGCAGCTATTGCAAGCTTTGTAGCAAGAGGCAGAGTATGGAATAAGTGATCTTAATATAGCTTTCTCCCTCATTTCTCATATATTTTTAAAAAAGAACGTTTTTCAACGTTCTTTTTTATTTGTGTAAATATATTTAATCGTTTAAGTGATTTTATATACAAATTCCAACAGCCATAAATGTGAAAAATGTTAAATTTTGTATAAAACTATTGACATTCAGCAGAAAATATATTATAATAATTATATCATCAAATCAATTCTTTCATTAATATTTTGCTTGCCGCTTATGCGGCAGGCAAAATAGATCTTTAATTGATAGTATATGATAAGGTGATATTTGTAAATAAGTAAAGATTTGCGGAGGATATATTTATTATGAAGAAATTTGTTTGTTCAGTATGTGGTTATGTTCACACAGGGGATAAGGCTCCGGATGTCTGTCCTATCTGTAAGGCTCCCGCTTCCAAGTTCACCGAACAGGCAGCAGACGGTCTTACATGGGCTGACCAGCACGTTGTAGGTGTTGCCAAGGGTGTTGACCCTGAAATAATTGAAGGTCTGAGACAGAACTTTACCGGCGAGTGTTCAGAAGTGGGTATGTACCTTGCTATGGCAAGAGTAGCATACAGAGAAGGCTATCCCGAAGTTGGCTCATATTATGAAAAGGCTGCATGGGAAGAAGCTGAACACGCTGCTAAATTTGCAGAGCTTCTGGGTGAGGTCGTTACAGATTCAACAAAGAAAAATCTACAGATGAGAGTAGACGCCGAAAACGGTGCCTGCGAAGGCAAGAAAAAGCTTGCCGCAAAAGCTAAGGAGCTGAATCTTGACGCTATCCATGATACAGTCCACGAAATGGCTAAGGACGAAGCAAGACACGGATGTGCGTTCCAGGGTCTCCTTAACAGATACTTTAAATAATGTAAATAACATTCTTTTTCCTTCTTATTTTCCTATTGACGAGCCGTCCTGTATTTAATACAGGGCGGCTCGTCTTTTACGATCAAGGCAATATCAACGTTCCGCTGCGATCATCATACACAACAGAAAAAAATGTCAGCCGTTTTTGGGCTGGCATTTTTGCGAATACCTATTGATGTCCCAATTAAATCTTGAAGATTTATGCGAAGAATAAATGCTGAAATTCAAGGAGGGAAGGTGCAGGAATACTGGTCTGT
>CACZQG010000069.1 GCA_902783235.1 uncultured Ruminococcus sp. | reverse complement strand
GCCTCTGGACACCGCAAGCCTTTGAAAAGGCTTGACCTAAACTTTTATATTTAAGTAATTCATAGTTTATTACAAATTGCTTACTAAAATTGATTTACGTGGGGCTGGCATTTTTTGCGCATACATCAGACTTAGCCCAAGCCCGACACAAATCCCTCTTTCAGCTGCTCTTCGTGCTCATAACTGCCTGACGCATAAGAGTACGAGCGAAAATAAAAGTTTTTGGCTAAGCCTTTTTTTCAAAAAGGCGTGCGAAGCTAAAAGTTTTTGCGGAGTTTTTTTCAAAAAGCGATCCTTGCAATTCTTTTAGCAACAATTAATTTATACAAAATCAGCAGGATCCAGATATTCTCCCCCATATCTCACTTCAAAATGGCAATGGTTGCCGGTAGAATCCCCTGTAGTCCCTACTGCTGCTATGACCTGTCCCTGCTCTACTGATTCTCCCGGAGATACAAACACTTCACTGGCATGACCGTATAGGGTCACATATCCGTTGCCGTGATCTATCATAACATAATTGCCGTATCCCCCGTCGTTCCAGCCGGCTTCAAGAACTGTTCCCCCATCCGATGCGTATATGTCCGTACCGGAGGGTGCCGCTATATCCATACCCTTGTGATTTCTGTCACTCATAAATGGATCGCTGACATAGCCGCCGTTCACAGGCCAGATGAAATTGCTTGAAAACAGATCGGCAGTATCGGGAACACTTTCAGAGAACAGTGCCGTTTCCCCCTCCTCATCAGTCCCCTCCTGAATCTCAGTAGTTTCGGTATTTTTCAGCTTTCGTGACACTTCACTGCCGTCAACATAGGTCACCTCATAGGTGGAAAGCTTTTTCCCCGTGATACCTCCCGGAACAAGCTGATGCCCTTCATCATAGCACAGTGAATCCACCTGGACTATCTCTTCCTCCTGCTCCTCACGAACATATTTTACCGGCAGAACAGATACTGTTTCCTGTACCTTGACCTGTTCGCCGTCCTTGATACGTTTCTCCTCCATCGCCACATCGGGATTCAGCTTTTTCACTTCATCCACACTCATTCCGAAATCCTCTGCTATTTTTTCGGCTGTTTCTTCTCCCTCAACAGTATATTCCCCTACAATTTTCTTTTCTCCCGACAGAAAATCCGTCATGTCCTCTTCCCTAACAAGAGTCTCCGTGCGGTAAAGTCCCTCTTTTATCTCAGGCTCTACAGCAAAATCAGCTTCTATGATATCATCATTACTGCGGTAATCTTCGAGAATACTGTCAAGCTCCTTTTCCACACTTTCTCCGTCGGTGACTGCACCTACAAATTCATTACCTATATAAACACCGCAGGCTTCCACCAGCTCTGCTCCCATATTGGCATTGTCGGTGAGTGCCAGCTCATACACAGGCATCTTGCACTCCAAAGGCAATGGTATAGCCGTATCAAGCCCATTTTCAGCCATAACAGCCGCAGCTGCCGGCTTATGATACTTCACTGTATCTTCGTATTGCAGCTCTGCCGCCCAGCATACCGCTCCGCCGAGAAAAACAGCAGTGAGCACCGGAGCGGTGCAATTCATTATAAGTGAATAGACTCGTGTACTTCTACGCTTCATTTTGTGTACTCCTTTCAGCGGTCTGTATTGACCGTATCAACATCGCTGATATGGTGGTATTATACCAACCGCCCCATAAAACAAAAGTCGATTTTTGGCAGGATGCCTCAAATCGACAATTGTTTGTGAGAGTTTACAAATCAATGCATTGGATTTTGTTACATATCACGAATCATAGAACTGCTGTCCATCATCAGTCACCAGACGCTCTGTCTTGGGATATTCAAAGATCAACGGGTCATTTGCATTCTTTTCCAGGTATTCAACAAATCTTGCCGCATACCACTTTGCCATTCCAAGATTATGCATAAGATAGTGACCGCAGTTTTTAGCTGTTGCGCCGGGAACCACATCTGCATCAGCCACCGACTTGAACGCATTGACGATCAGCTCAAAAATGTCCTTTGGAGCACGGTCGCCCTTGAGGATTATGTAAAATCCCGTAAGGCAGCCCATAGGTCCCCAGTATATCATCTCATTTTTCCATTGGTCGTCATTGCGGATATATGTGGCGATAATATGCTCCAGAGAGTGCATTGCTGCCACATCCACTGCCGGCTCGGCATTTGGCTTTGTAACTCTTATATCGTAGGTGGTTATTATCTCATCCCCCACCTTGTCCACACGGCTTGTAAAAATGCCGGGGATAATAGCTGTATGGTCTACAGAAAAACTTGGTATCAGATCCATGCTGATATCCTCCTTTCAAAACTCCTTGACGTATTAATATATAAGCTTGCTTGTGTATGACACGGCTGCTGTGCAGCAACATCGGTCATCAAAGCTCAGCCAGACAAGCTCTCTATGCTCCATACTCCCTCCTGTGATAATATCTCTGCCTTAACGCATATGCCACGAATAATCCAGCATCTCGACAGTATAGTTTTCCATTGCTTTGAGAAAAGGCTTTACCGCCTCTCTCGCCCCCTTCAGGTCATGCTCCTTATAATTTCCGCACTCCTCCGGGGTGCAGCCGGGTATCCTGTCATCATAGACGGATATGCTTCTACAGACATCACGCACCAGCTTTATTGCCGCCTCATGGCTCATGCCACGGGTGAGCAGATAAAATCCTGTACGGCAGCTCATAGGTCCCGCATATACAACACCATTACCGAACTCCGAGCTTCTGGTAAATGACGAAAGCAGATGGGAAATAGTGTGCATTGCCGGGGTTTCAAGATAAACACCGCCGTTGGGCTTTGCCATCCTTATATCATAAGTAACTATATCGCCATCAATACGGGATATATACATACCGATACCGATCCTTCTCAGATCTGCCTGAAAGCTTACGATCCTCTCCATAATCATTTCTCCTTTATACTAATATCCAATCAAAAAACTGAAAAGGTCTTTTTTGAAAAAAGCTCCGCAAAAACTTTTGGTTTCGCACGCCTTTTTGAAAAAAGGCTTAGCCAAAAACTTTCAGTTTCGCTCGTACTTTATATTGTAATTGCAGCTATGAGCCCGAAGAGCAGCTGAATTGATAACATGATAAATATAACAATTATTTAATATAACTTTTTATTCAATACTATCAATTCCTTTTATCAGGTCATGGTATTATATATAGCTCTGTTCTACAAGCCCTTTCATATCACTGCGTATATCAGAGCTGACAGTAATACTCCTGCCGCTTACAGGGTCATTGAATACCAGCTGCCCGCAGTGGAGTGCCTGACACTCAATATCCTCCCGACTGCCGCCGTAAAGATCATCCCCTGCCAGAGGGTGCCCTATATGAGCAAAATGCACTCTTATCTGATGAGTCCTGCCTGTTTCCAGGCGTATTTCCAAAAGAGTGTATTTGCCGCTGCCGCCTATTACACGATAATGGGTAACAGCTCTTCTGCCATCTGCTCTCACTGTCCTTTTTATTACCGATTCCCTTTCTCTTGCAATAGGTGCATCTATCACGCCGTCATGGGAAATCATCCCCTCAGCAACGGCATAGTATATTTTATGTATGTTCCCCTGAAGAGCGGCTGCGGCAGGAGCACTTTTTGCAGCAAGGCACAGTCCGGAGGTATCTCTGTCAAGGCGATTTACCGGACGGAATGTAAGTCCGGGATAACGATATGCAAAGAAATTCCCCAGTGTATCATCCCTATGACCTGCCGAGGGATGCACAGGCATCCCCGTAGGCTTGTTAAATACCACCACATTCTCATTTTCAAAGGCAACAGGTACCCGGATATTACTGTTTGGCTCAAGGGTGCTTTCATCCTCCCATTCCAGCACTATAACATCCCCCTGAGACACTCTGTCAACAGTTCTAATGGTTTTCCCCAGACAGGTGATACCCCCGGGAGTTTTTTTTAGCTTTATGAGCATACGCCGTGATATACCGCATTCCTTTCCCAGGAAATCTCCCAATTTCATGGATCTGTCAGCTTTAAACTCCATTCTCATCCCGAACGCTCACCCCCATTCTGTCACAGGCAAACACCGACAGGGACATTACAGCCTTAGGCAGCACAAAGGGAATAGTCACTATCGGCAGCATAAGCAAAAGATACAGGAAGATCATTTTCACTGCCTCCAGCTTAGACCCCTTCATTATCCTTACGGACATTCTGAGCACCTGAAATATCCCCCTGTCCGGCTTGCTGATAAACACAAAGGGGGCAGGGATAAAGGCAGTGACACACCGCAGGTACAATGCCGTCAATACACCTCCCAGAACCAGCAGCTGTATATCTATAAACATCATAAGAGGCTGATCCTGCATTCCGGGAAGCTGTAAAAACAGCTCATATGCTCCAAGAAAGCATATCCCCGATGGCAGCAGAGACATCAAAGACAGCAGCCATATGCTCATATACAGCCGTATAGCCTTCACATTCAGCTTAAAGCCCGTATACAGCTTCAATATGCTCCTGTTATCATTCCCCTGAGCCGTCTGGTAGTACCACCATACTCCCCCGGTTATAAGAGGTGATGTAATGATAAAGCAAAGCACTGCCAAAGCTGCTCTCATGGAAATATTCCATAGGTCGTGACTGAAAAACAGAGCTTCCGTTCTTCCGTCGTTATTATATAGTATCATTGCAGACTGCACAGCGTCTGCCGTTTTATATATCACATAAGCTGCCAGCACAATGGCAGTAACGAAAAATCCCTCACTGTAATTGCCTGCAAGCCGCCGCCCTGCCTGTTTTCTGCATTCATGTGCTGTCATATTTATGCCCTCCGTATCATCATGTATATGTGGAAGCCTTAAAAGCCTCTGCCGGAAAATTTTGCTTCATATTTTCGCAGCATAAGCCTTTAGTATTATCTATATGTACAGCCTGCTATATGTAAAAACAGAGGGATCAGTAATTATCCGGAATACTTTCCCTGAAATACGGCACCTTTCCCAGCACTTCAAACGCCTGTGACATCTGCCACATCTGTGCGGTGATCAGCACCTCAAAGCCCTCACCGGGAGCCGAAACTATCTCCTTGGGATCAATTTTGGGAAGTCCGAAGGCAGAAATAAGACTTGTCACTATACCCGAATGAGTGATAAGAGCACAGTGGGTAAGATCATCATTCATCATGTCCAGTATTATCTCATGCATTCCCTTATAAAGCCGAAGCATAAGCTCCTCCATACTCTCTCCTCCGGGAGCTCGTTTATCGGGAGTATTGCCCTGCAGCCAGTTCTTATAGTCCTCACGGTCTATAAGCTGACTTACCGTCTTGCCGTCAAAATCCCCCAAGTCCATTTCGGTCATGTTTTCCACAGTCTGCATCTCTCTATATGGAAACAGTATCCCCGCAGTCTCGGTACAGCGGCTGAGAGGGGAAGAATATACTCTCTGTACTTTAGGGTACTCATATTCATCCATTTTGCTCAGCAGCTGAGCCTGTCCCTTTTCTGACAGGGACCAGTCGCTGCGGCAGCCCAGATATGTTCCGCTGTCATTAGCTGAGGTAAGTCCGTGACGTATTATGCAAAGTCTGTAGCCTTTCATATTTTCTCCTTTAAAACAGGCATTATTTGCCATCTGATAGTTATTATGTACTAAATTCACGCATTAAATTCGTCATGTACATATTTCATACAAATTTACGCTGATAAAGCATTAAAAAATCTTACAGTTATCCTCTTTACTTTTTTATACGTTCTGTTATATAATTTAAGATGGTGTATTTTAAAGAAAAGGAGCGTAAAACAAATGAATTCGGAATTTCCCAGGATCATAACCCAGGAAAGAAAGAAACGCAAACTCAGTCAGAAACAGGCCGCTCAGGATCTGGGAATATCCCAGGCACTTTTATCCCATTACGAAAAGGGTATAAGAGAATGCGGACTTGATTTCGTGGTAAAGATCGCCAACTATTATAATGTATCCTGCGATATTTTGCTGGGACATTGGGACGGCGAAAACACCCATGAAGAAAATACCGGCTCCCGTGTGGATATTGAAGCTGTGGGAAAAATGGCTGAATACCTTTTGTCCTCATGTGAGAAAAAAGGCGGACAGGAGCTGGAAAAAGAAGTAATGTCCTGCATAATGCTCAGCTTCTACAAGCTGTTCCGCATACTTGACAGACTAGACAGTGACGGGCAGGAAAATATCTGCCGTATACCCAAAGCACCTGCGGAAAACCTTGCGGATTCAGCTATTATGAACCTGTGCGCTTCAATAAAGATAAGACGCAGCGAAAGCGATACAGAGATATTTTCACCCAATGATTACCTTCGTGATCTTGTAAGGGTAAGCGAGCTGAAGATCTCCGAATTCAACAAAGCATATCTATGATGTAGATGATGCTAATAACATTATACCATTTTTTTATGACAAAAAAAAGGGGTTTTTGATGAATTCAAAAAAAAATATTATTACTGCCGCTGTTATCGCTGTCCTGTCCCTTATAGCTGTGGGAGTCGTGTATTTTTCATTAATGATAAAAAGCGATGGTCAGCTTGACAATACTATGTTTTACAGCATGGACACATATATAGAAGCCAGGGGAAGCAATGAAGCAAGAAAAACTGCCCGTGAGGTGTTCGACCGCTGTGACGGTATATTTGATTTTCACGACGAGACCAGCGAGCTTTCAAAACTCAACGCCATGGGAAAAATCACCGCTTCCGAAGAATTGACAGATGCCGTAAGTGAGATACTTACCCTTAACGGCAAATACGGCAGCGATGCAGATATAACCGTAGGCGCACTTACCCGTCTTTGGGATATAAACGGTGATGCTCCCAGGATCCCATCCGACAGTGATATAAAAAAAGCACTGGACACGGTAGGGTACAGCAGGATAAAGGTAAAGGGAAGGGATATCACCCTGTCAGAGGGTACACAGCTGGATATGGGCTGCGCTGCAAAGGGTGCTGCTCTGGATATAATAAAGAAGAAGCTTGACAGCTCGGGGGATGACCGTACTATCATCTCTGCCGGCGGATCCTCCATACTTCTTTACGGTGACGGGGATTTTTCCACCGGTATCCAATCTCCCGATGATGACACAAAGCTTATAGGCAAAATAATAACAAAAGAAGGCTTTATCTCCACCTCAGGAGGGTATCACAGATTTGCGGAGATAGACGGAAAAAAATATTCTCACATACTTGATACCAAAACAGGTGCCCCCAGTGAAACAGATCTCACATCTGTAACCGTATTCTGTCAGAGCGGGATAGATTCCGACTTTCTTTCAACACTTATTTTTACGGGCGGTACAAAAAAGATAGCCGATTATCTTGATGACAGTGATATACTGGTACTGGCACTGGATAAGGATAAGAGGATATACAAGTCACCGGAACTGGAATTTGAATTGGCGGATCAGGAGTACAGCTATGCATCGGAGGATAAATAAGAAAGAGATCATTATCATTATTGCGATCATCACCGCCTCGCTTATGTCTCTCCTTGTCATCAGCCTGACATCCCGGGAAGGCAAAACAGCAGTCATTACTGTGGATAATAAGACCGTGACCGAAGCCTCGCTGTCCGGGGATAAGGGTGAATTTACCATAGCAGGCATAGATGATGCTGTATTTGAGATAAGCAACAATAAAATACGCATCAAGGAAAATAACTGCCCGGATAAAATATGTGTGAATACAGGATGGATAAGCAAAACTCACGAACGGATAATTTGTATGCCCAAAAAGCTTATTATTGAAATAAAATAACTGCTAAAGCAGTATATTGATCCCCCAACTAAATCTTGAATTTTCTGCTTGTCTAAATACTGAACTTCTGCGTCGGAAAGGCTTGAAATACGCCAGTAT
>CACZQG010000068.1 GCA_902783235.1 uncultured Ruminococcus sp. | reverse complement strand
TGGACACCGCAAGCCTTTGAAAAGGCTTGACCTAAACTTTTGTATTTAAGTAATTCATAGTTTATTATAAATTGCCTACTAAAATTGATTGCCGTGCGGAAGATGAGTATTTAGTTGACAAAAAAAGTAATATATGGTATGATTATAGTGTATAGATGTGTATATTCTTGTGTATTGGAAAGTGATATCAATGATATATGGCAGAAGGCTGTTTTTTGCTATTCCTGTCCTCCTGTATATTTTTATGACCGGCTGCGGCCAAAAGGAATATCATGAGGCAAGACGGATAATACTTGTAAGCAGCAATTCTTCATCGTCTGCTGAAACAGAGACGGTGGGCACAGCTGCTTCGGGGAATGCTGCCGATGCTGTCAATGCCGGCGGAGACAAGGGCATGATCGTATATTATACAAGAACCGGTAAGAGATATCATTACAGCAACAGCTGCGGCAGCGGTGAGATGATGTCATGTACGCTGGAGGAAGCACTTGAAAACGGACTTACTCCTTGCGGTAAGTGTGTGAAATAATTGGAGAATTCAATGAAAGACGGTTTTATAAAAACGGCTTGTATCGTCCCCGATCTCAGAGTCGGAGATTGCAGGTACAATGCCGACAGGATAATTGACAATATAATAAAGGCTGCTGACAGGGGCGTTACCATTTGTGCTTTTCCTGAACTGTCCATATCGGGATATACCTGCGGTGATCTGTTTTTTCAGAATGCTCTTATCCGCTCGGCTATGGATCAGCTTTGGCGTATAGCTCATGAGACAAAGGAGCTGGATATCATAGCCTGTGTCGGTGTCCCTATAATGGATAAGTCCAAGCTTTACAGCTGCGGAGCAGTCATATATCATGGCAGTGTATTGGGAATAGTACCTAAAAGGAATATCCCCAATTACAGTGAATTTTACGAGGCAAGGCATTTTACCCCGGGCATGGACAGGGGAAGCTTGTGTCTTCCGGGCAGACAGCCCATACCAATGGGTACCCACCAGCTGTTTACCTGTGAAAATATGCCGGGATTCACCTTTGGTCTGGAAATATGTGAGGATCTCTGGACGGCAGAAACTCCTTCGGTACGTCATGCACAGAACGGTGCCCTGCTTATGATAAATCTTTCTGCCAGCAACGAGGTCATAGGTAAAGCTGACTACAGGAGAACTATAGTCAAGGCCAAGTCGGGAAGTCTGCTGTGTGCTTATATGTACGCCAATGCAGGAATGGGAGAATCCACTACAGATGCTGTTTATTCGGGACACAGTATGATAGCTCAGAATGGAGCTATACTTGCCGAGTCACAGCGTTTTTCCGATGAAGAACAGATGATAGTCTGTGATATCGACCTGCAAAGGCTGGAAGCAGAAAGACTCCGTTCAAACACATTTGTTACAAGAAATGATGATTATTGGCGTGTGGGCTTTAATATGCCGATGAAGGAGATAAGACTTACGGGTAAGATCCCTCCCAATCCTTTTGTTCCCGACTATGACGGAGAGGTATCGGAAAGATGCCGGGAGATATCCCTTATGCAGTCTTCGGGACTGGTAAAACGTCTGAGGCATACAGGCTGCAAAACAGCTGTAATAGGTTTGTCCGGAGGACTGGATTCAACCTTGGCACTTATAGTCACAGTAAATGCCTTTAAACGGCTGGGTCTTGATACAAAGGGTATCATAGCTGTGACCATGCCATGCTTCGGTACTACCGACCGCACCTACAACAATGCCTGCACCCTGGCAAAAAAATACGGAACAACGCTTTTGGAGATAAATATTCGTGACAGCGTAAGCAGACATTTTGAGGATATTGGTCATGACAGCAGTGTGCATGATGTCACCTATGAGAACTCTCAGGCAAGAGAAAGAACACAGATACTTATGGACATTGCCAATAAGGAAAATGGCTTGGTCATAGGTACCGGCGATCTTTCGGAGCTGGCTCTGGGCTGGGCTACCTATAACGGCGACCATATGTCCATGTACGGCGTAAATGCCTCTATTCCAAAAACCTTGGTGCGTTACCTGGTAAGGTATGAGGCACAGATACGATCGGGAGACTTAAAGTCTGCTCTGGAGGATGTGCTGGATACCCCGGTAAGTCCCGAGCTTCTGCCGCCGGATGAAAGCGGCAGGATCGCACAGAAAACAGAGGATCTGGTAGGTCCCTATGAGCTGCATGATTTTTTCCTTTACTACATGATGCGTTTTGGCTTTTCCCCTTCAAAAATATTCAGAATGGCACTTACGGCATTTGAAGGAACATATGACAGGGAGACAATCCTGAAATGGGAAAGAAAGTTTTACTGGCGTTTCTTCTCCCAGCAGTTCAAGCGTTCCTGTCTGCCGGACGGACCAAAGGTGGGAAGCGTTACGCTCTCGCCCAGGAGCGATCTGCGAATGCCCAGCGATGCCAGCGTGTCGGTATGGATAGAGGAATTGGAAAATATAGAATAAAAACGGAGGATATTGAAATGAACTACAAAGAAAGCTTTATTAAATTTATGGTTGAGAGCGGCGTGCTTACTTTCGGAGACTTTACTCTCAAAAGCGGCAGAAAAGCTCCCTACTTTGTAAATACAGGCAACTACAACACAGGTGCGCAGCTTGCACGACTGGGAGAGTATTACGCTCAGTGCATCAAGGAAAACGGAGTTGAAGCCGATACACTTTTCGGTCCTGCTTACAAGGGCATCCCACTTGCAACTGCCTGCAGTATCGCATTGTTCAATAAATACGGCATGGATGTAAACTATGCCTTTGACAGAAAGGAAGCAAAGGATCACGGTGAAGGCGGCGTTATCGTCGGCAGAAAAATGAAGGACGGCGAAAAGGTGGCAATAATCGAGGATGTTATAACTGCGGGCACTGCCATAAGAACTGTTCTGCCTCTTTTGAAGGAGCAGGCAGATGTGGACATCACTGCCCTTATAATCTCCGTTGACAGAATGGAAAAGGGTAAGGGGGAGCTTTCTGCTGTTCAGGAGGTAAAAAGAGATTTTGATATTAATGTATTTTCCATTGTTACAATGGAGGATATTATTGAAGCCATAAAAAATGATGTTATCCCCGGTAAGGAATATCTTGACAAGATGCTGGAATACAGAAGCACATACGGAGTCTGATATTCGCATAATTACAGTATTCAGGCAAAGCCTTTAGCGGTTTTGCCTGAATACTGCCTGCAAAAAATATATGTTCGCTTTAAAGGTTGATCCTTATGCATAAGGGTACAGCGATCATATAGCTCACGGCTTATGACCCACTTACCGGTGGGCAGTCGTTGAATGACGGGGCGATGCCCCTTATTGAATACGGAGATGAAAGAATGGTATTTTCAAGCCTGTTTTTTCTGTATGTTTTTCTGCCTTTGTGCCTGCTGATATATTCTACTTCCAAGAATATGCACTCAAAAAATACAGTCCTGATCATTTTTTCCCTGATTTTTTACGCATGGGGAGAGCCTGTGTTTATCTGGCTGTTTATTCTGGAAGCAGTAATTAACTTTATACTGTCCAAAACTATTGAAAAGCATAAGGGCGGTAAAGGCGCAAAGGCAGCTGTCATACTGGCTATAGTAACAGATCTGGGTATGCTGGGAGTATTCAAATACAGTGGATTTATCGCTGAAAATCTGAATACATTTCTTCCGGTGACATTACCCGTACCTGATGTGAAGCTTCCTATCGGCATCAGCTTTTACACATTCCAGATGGTCTCATATGTTATAGACTGCTATTGGGAAAAGATCACGCCCCTTAAAAGATTCAGCCATTTCTTTATGTATGTATCCTTCTTCCCCCAGCTGGTGGCAGGACCTATCGTTCGATACAGCACTATTGAGGGGGAGATAGCCAACCGCAGTACTACTGCTGTGGACGTATGGCATGGTATTATAAGAGTGGCAGTGGGACTGACTAAAAAAGCAGTTCTGGCAAACAGTCTGAGTATTATAACCAACTCGTTTTTTGGCGGAGATGTGTCGGAGCTTTCCATACTGGGTACATGGTATGCCGCAGCGGTATATGCTATGCAGGTGTATTTTGATTTTTCCGGATATTCGGATATGGCAATCGGTATGGGACGTATTTTCGGCTTCCATTTTGATGAAAACTTTAAGGATCCCTTTATATGCAAGGATATAACCGAGTTCTGGCAGCGGTGGCATATCTCACTGGGTTCATTTTTCCGTGACTATCTGCTGTATGTTCCCATATTTGGAAAAAGGCGTAAGTATGGCGGTTTGTTCCTTGTGTGGTTTTGTACCGGACTGTGGCACGGTGCAGCATGGAACTATATCATATGGGGACTGTATTTCGGCAGCTTTATACTGTTTGAACAGCTGCTGGGAAAGAAGACCATCAGAGAGATCCCGACCTGGATACGGCATTGTTATAACAAGCCGGTGCTGATAATCGGTTTTGGTATATTCTATTTTGAGGATATAGGAAAGCTGGGGGATTTCTTTAAGAATCTTGTGGGCTTCAACGGAAACAGTATAATAGATGATTTTACTACTCTGTCTGTATCCAACAATATATACCTGCTGCTTATTGCCATTATATGCTGTCTGCCGGTAGGAAAGATATTGGCAGATATTTCAGAGAAGGGCAGGGGAGGACTTAAATATCTGGTGTCTTTATCGGCTATACCTGTGGTGATCGGGCTGTTTATGCTCAGCACGGTGATGCTGACAGATGCCACCAATAACCCATTCCTGTATTTCAGATTTTAAAAGGAGAGATATAAGTGTCAGATCAGGCATCCAATGAAGCAGAACGCCGTGAGATGCTGCGTAAAAAAAGAGAGCAGCGAATACAGCGTAATCAGGAGCGCATATCTGTTATAGGTATAGTGCTTACCGCAGCAGTGATGCTGTGTGCAGGGGCTTGCTTTATACTCATAGACCGCCCGGAAATGTCACAGACGGAAAACAGGATGCTTGCCACCTTTCCCGATCTGTCTTTAAGCTCTCTTTTTTCGGGAGAGTTCACCGCAGGTATAGACACCTGGTATACCGATACTATTCCCGGACGTGAGGCCTTTAAGGATTATGTTGCAAAGGTAAGGGGAATGTTCGGAAGCAGCTCGGAGGATTCGGTAAAGCTTCACGGAAAGATCCCTACTCCCAATAAGCAGGAGGAGACCGAGTCTGAAGAAAGTCTTGCTGAGTTGAACAACTCCGATGCCACAGAAGCGGATAAGGATAAAGGCACTGATAAAAACAAGGAATCCGTTACGGCTGCACCAACATCCGAAGGGACAGCTGAAACAACTGTGTCGGTCACCACTGCTGCTAAAAAGCAGCGAAAGAAGAATAAGGCTCTTGAGGATCCGAATATAAATGGCGAGATAAGCAATAATATACTGGTATATAAGAACAGAGGTATAATGCTTTACGGAGGCAGCTTTTCCAATGGTGAGAAATATGCAGAGTATGTTAATGCCTACAAGGAGGATCTGCCGGATGTTAATGTGTATTCAATGGTGTGCCCCACGCCGGTGTCATTCTATCTCCCCACAAAGTATTCGGATATGACCGCAAGTGAATCGGACAATATCGATCATATTAATAATTTTCTCAAGGATGTTACCCCTGTAGATGTACTGAGTGCATTGGATCCGCATACTGATGAGAAAATATACCAGAATACCGATCACCACTGGTCACATCTTGGAGCTTACTATGCAGCGGAGGAATTTGCAAAAACAGCAGGAGTTCCCTTTGCTGATATAAGCAAGTATGATAAGGAAACAAGACAGGGATATGTGGGTACACTGTATGGATTTACCGGAGACAGCGACCTGAAGGATAACCCGGAGGAATTTACCTACTATATCCCAAAAGCTAATTATACTACAGAGGTATATAACTCCTATATGGAGGATCAGGGACAGGGAAGTCTTGTGCTGGATATAGACAATATTGAAACAGGCAGCTGGTACTGTGTATTTATCGGAACAGATGATACGGTACTGGATATAAAGACAGATGTTAAAAACGGCAGAAAGCTGGCAGTTGTTAAGGACAGCTACGGAAATGCTCTGATCCCATGGCTCACCAGTTCCTTTGAGGAAATATATGTTGTTGATATGAGGTATTTTGATGTTAATGCTGTGGAGCAGTTTAAAAAATGGAGGATCACCGATCTCCTCTTTACTATGAATACCTTTAGTGCTACAGGGGATAATTTTGAAAATATTGAAATACTCAGAACACAGTAAAGGATGTGGACAGATGAAGGAATTGACATACCCCTTTGACAGCAGTGAGCTTATGAAAAATAAAAAGAAGCTTCGACGGCTTCTTTTGAATGACGGCAGAACTCGCTTCAAAAAGAAAATAGCTTTTCTTTGCGGTTCTACTGCTGATGATATTATCAAAATGACAGAGATATTCCTGCTGGATATGGGTATTGAGTGTGAGTTTTATAAGTCTGAGTACAATAAATTCTGGGAGGATGGGGTATTTGATAATCCGCATCTGAATAAATTTGCTCCTGATATTATCCTTATACACACTACCAACAGAAATATACGCTCTTATGTATTTGATATGACTGTGGACTGTAAGCAAGCTGAGGATATGCTGTCTGAGGAATATCGTCGTTTTGAGACATTATGGGAAAGTCTGAGAGAAAAATATAACTGCCCCATTATACAGAATAATTTTGATATGCCTCTTTACAGGGTATTGGGCAACCGTGATATATGGGATCACCACGGATTCGGAAATTTCATTACTAAACTGAATATGCGGTTTTATGAATATGCATCTTCCCATGAAAGCTTTTATATCAATGATATAAACTATATATCTGCTCAGTATGGATTGGAAAAATGGGCTGACCCCTCTTACTGGTATATGTATAAATATGCTCTTTCCCCGGAATGCATTCCGGAGCTTAGTCTTAATATCGCCAATATTATAAAATCTATATTCGGCAGGAATAAAAAGGTGCTGATGACCGATCTTGACAATACCCTTTGGGGCGGGGTCGTAGGCGATGACGGTGTTGAGGGGATAGAAACAGGACAAGAAACAGCAGCAGGGGAGTGCTTTTCGGAGTTTCAGGAGTATATCAGACAGCATAAGCAGATAGGGATCGTATTGGGGGTAAACTCCAAAAACGATCATGAAAATGCACTGGCAGGTCTGGAAAGTCCGGATGTTGCTGTCAAACCCGATGACTTTGCTGTGATAAAGGCAAACTGGGAGCCTAAAAGCATAAATCTGGAGGAAGCAGCAGGGGAATTGAATCTATTGCCTGAAAGCTTTGTGTTCCTGGATGATAATCCTGCGGAGCGTGAAATAGTAACAGCTCAGACAGGTGCATCAGCTCCGTGCCTTGACAATATCCACGAATATATAAGAACTGTGGATAGGAACGGCTATTTTGAAGTGACTGCTTTATCTCACGATGACCTGGAGCGAAATGATATGTATATGGCTGATAAGCAGCGCCGTGAGACCTCCAAACGCTTTGACAGCTATGAGGATTATCTTGAAAGCCTTGAAATGAGAGCCGTGATACATGGCTTTGAGCCTGCTGATATACCAAGAGTTACTCAGCTCACCAATAAAAGCAATCAGTTTAATCTTACTACCAGAAGATATACTCAGGGTGAGATAGAGGCGGCTTCTGCGGATGAGAACTGTATTACCCTTTGCGGAAGACTGGAGGATAAATTCGGCAGCTATGGGATAGTTTCTGTCATGATAGGCAGGGTAGACGGCGATGCTATGGATATAGAGCTGTGGCTTATGAGCTGCCGTGTTTTGAGACGTGGCATGGAATATGCCATGATGGACAGACTTCTTGAACAAGCTTCCGTGAGAGGTGTTAAGGAGGTCAAAGGACATTATTACAAGACTCCCAAAAACTCAATGGTAAAAGAGCTTTACAGGGATATGGTCTTTGAGAAAGTCCTAGAGGAGCCGAATGGTGACAGTCATTGGAGACTTTGCTTACAAGGCAGGCAAAAGCTTAAATATTTTATAGACATAAAGGAGAGCTGAAAATGGGAAACGTTATGAACAGACTGGAAAACGTATTCAGAGATGTATTTGATGACGACCGCATTGTTATTTCGGAAAACACTACAGCAGCAGATATTGAAGACTGGGATAGTCTTGAGCATATCAATCTTATTGCCGCAGTGGAAAAGGAATTTGGTATGCGTTTTACCATGAAAGAGGTATCCGGTATGAAAAATGTTGGAGAGATGCTGGATATAATTTGTGAAAGAGGAAAATGAACAAAGGTCGCTTTTCGTTTGAGGGAAGCGACCTTCTCATTTTTTTAAATTATCACGACCTGGGCTTTTTTGCCACGCAGTGTAAACGACAAAATCCACGCTTTTCAAATAGTTTCATTTGGAGACCTGCATTTTTGCACAGTCTGTCTATATCTTTTTTGCCGTATATGCGTACATCACCTTTTTTAGCCAACCGGTTTGCAAGTGGTAATTCAATATTGTTGCAAATCCAGCGAACAAGTGCAGTTTTCATGGTCATATCACGTAGGATGAGTCTTCCGCCGGGTCTGAGAACACGGTATACGCTGTTAAAGAAATCCTGTACATTGGGATAATGGTGGAAGCTCTGACAGCATATAACTACATCAAAGGAGCAATCATCGAAGGGCAGCTTCTCACAGTCACCTACTACAAGCTTTACCCCTTTCATCTTTTTTGCCTTTGCAACCTGAATCATTTTGGGTGTCAGATCGATGCCCGTGTATCTTTTATTGGGATACTTTTTGTGCAGGAGGGTCAGCATTGGTTCAGTACCGCAGCCGCAATCCAGCAGATTTTCAAAAGGCTCCCTTTCCAGCTCCGCCAGAACATCGGGGTAATCCTTTTTACACATATTGTATACGCCTGCATGATCCGATTCATATATTGCAGCCGCTTGGGTAAATTCCTTTATGGATAATTGTTTATACTGTTTACTTATCATATGGGACACGCTCCAAAATAATATATTATTGATCCCCAAACTAAATCTTGAATTTTCTGCTTGTCTAAATACTGAACTTCTGCGTCGGAAAGGCTTGAAATATGCCAGCATTTCACCAAAT
>CACZQG010000067.1 GCA_902783235.1 uncultured Ruminococcus sp. | reverse complement strand
CCAAATTTATAATTTGGATAGAAATGCAAATGCCCTTGGGGTATGCCAGCATTTCACCAAATTTTAAATTTGGATAGAAATGCAAATTAAGGCAATACCTTGAAAAAAATGCGGTATGACAGCTCATACCGCATCTCTTTTATATGTATGATCGAATAGCTTACCGTTTTTAGCATCATCCGATATGTGAACAGAGTGATAGTGCTGATCGTATTCACCTAAAAAAGGCAGCGGCTCATAGTCATATACCGTAAGGAAGCTCTTGGTATCACCTTTTACGGTCTTTATCTCACTGAGAATTTCCCAATCCTCCATTTTCAGCATATATCTTACCTGTGTCTCACAGCGATCAAGCATATTCGGGTGTGGGTAAGTATCACTTTCCTTTTCCATTCTGCCGTAGACCACATACCTGTTTTCATAACAATTTTCGATCTCATTTGAAATATAGTCTATAGGCGCAGAGGGGATCTCCCCGTCAAAATATACCCTATCCCCTATCAGCTCTTCCTTGCCGCAGTCGGTAATGTAACAGCCGCCGCCGGTTTCTCCGGTGATAAACCGCACCACATACCACTCACGGCTTTTGTCTATGTCATCCACATCTATGGGGGATCGTATAGGAATGAATATAAGAAGTAAGGGTATCAACGCAGCGGAAATAAGTATAAATAGCTTTAAGTGCTTTTTTACAAAGGCTGATGCATTGCTTTTCTTTTCAAACGAAGCTACGGGTGTGCTGCCGTCAAATATCCTCGAATCGCTCATCTATTACCTCTATATCGGCTCTGTCACCCGTTGCGTCGATAAGCTTTTTCCTCATCGGCTCGAAAAGCTCCTGCTTTACGCAAAGTGACAGCTTTACCGTGTCACCGAAGTCCTCTTTCAGCATTTTGACGCCAAACTCGGGCAGGATATAGCTTATCTTACCGTAAAGATCGTAGCTGACTGTAATATCGCAGACGGTACACATATTCATGTGCATGATATCTGCCGCTTCTATGGCTATAGCCGCAGCATGGGAATAGGCTCTTACAAGTCCTCCGCCTCCAAGGAGTATCCCTCCGAAATATCTGGTGACAACACAGCAAACATCTGTAAGTCCGTTTTTTTGCAAAACATCCAGCACCGGCATACCGGCAGTTCCCTGAGGCTCCCCATCATCGGAATAACGGGTTATGTTGTTATCCCGAAGAATATAGGCATAAACATTATGCTTTGCCTTTCTGTGCTTTGCCTTGACTTCATTTATAAAATCCACAGCCTCATCATTTGTTCTGACAGGGCAGAGATAGCCAATAAACTCTGAACGCTTTTCAGTAAAGGAAGCTTCCGATAGCTTTTTTATCGTAATATATCCCATAAAAACTCCATAATGTAAAAAAGGACGGCTTAAAATAAACCGTCCCATGTTTTTTACTTGTCCATATTGAAACGCTTCTTGAATCTGTCAACACGTCCACCGGTATCAACAAGCTTCTGCTTGCCTGTATAGAACGGGTGGCACTTGGAACAAATTTCCACCTTGATGTCCTTCTTGGTTGAACGAGTTTCGATCACATTGCCGCAGTGACAAGTGATAGTAGTCTTTTCAAACTGAGGATGAATGTCCTTCTGCATTATATTCACTCCTTTTTAAATAAGATAAATACAGCAGCCCATCAGTTACCTTAGACAGTAGTGCCATAACAAATAGTATTATAACATATTTTTATTGGAAAATCAAGTGTTTTTTTGAATTTTTTTCGTCTTTTTCTCAGGAGATCACCTTATATCCTGCATCCTCAACAGCCTTTTTCAATACCGCTGCATCTGTCTCCTCACCCAGAAGCACGATCGCTGTACCTGTCTCATGGCTCACTACCGCACTTCTGACGGTGGAAACAGACTCCAGTGCCTTTTTCACCCTTGCCTCACAATGTGCACACATCATGCCTTCGATGTTAAGCGTTATTTCCATAATATGTTCCTCCTTTAAATAATATAAGATACTCTGTCGCTGCGTGATAAAGCAAGCTTATCACGCCGGGCTGCGGCTTTAACAAAGATCTGTTTCATCTGTCATGATCTACAGATCTGTATCCTCCGGCAAAGGCTCACGGCTGCTGATACCTGTCACCTTAAAGCCTGCCTGTCCTACAGCGACTATTATATCACTGTCCATGACCGTCCTTTCCAGCCAGACCTTAACCAGACCTTTTTTTATATCGGCTGCTGATGCAGCTCCATATATACGGTCGATATGTCCTTCAACCAGCTTTTTACTCTCATCGGTCTCCATGCCGCTGACATTTACAGTCTTTATCTCAATTATCTTCCCTTTCAGTATCTTTTTCGGAGCAAGCCTTTTTTTGGCTTCCTCCTCCTTCATTTTCCTTTGGGCGGGTGTCTCACCCCCAAAATGATGAAAGGAATAGATAATGCCTGCTATCATAATGACTGCCATTATACCGACTACTATGATAAGTCCCATTTGCCAGGCTCCTTGTATGGTTTGTACTATATTTATTATAAATCCTCAAAGCCATTTTGTCAAGCATTAAGGTTCCGCAATCACGGAAATCAATTTTTGCAAAATAGTTACATAACACATTTGTAGAGGACGTAATCATCTACATCTCGCAGGTTATAATGCAAATGATAAAAACAATTAGCTCTTTCATTAGCTCGTCACCAATAATTGGTGAGATATAATGAGTTCGTTCCTTTACTTAGGGGACGCCCTCACTTGCAGGGCGTCCCCTCTTTCAAAACAGTCCCCTGGACTGTTTTGAAATTCACCCCTTGCGGAGCGCCCTACGGACAAAAGCGAACTGCCAACTTCGTT
>CACZQG010000066.1 GCA_902783235.1 uncultured Ruminococcus sp. | reverse complement strand
GTCCCCTCTTTCAAAACAGTCTTAGGACTGTTTTGAAATTCACCCCTTGCGGAGCGCTTGAACGCTTTATTTCGCTTTCAGCGAAATTTTCAGGGGCGCTGCCCCTGTACCCCGTAAGCCCTTTTCAGTGCCATAATTTTTAATTATGGCACTGAAAAGATGCTAAGGGTCGCTTTTTGAAAAAAGCTCCGCAAAAACTTTTATTTTCGCTCATACTTTTATGCGTTAGGCAGTTGTAAGCACGAAGAGCGACTATGAAGCGTGAATTATATTTCGTTTTGCTCATAGGTTCAGAGTAATTGCAGCTATGAGCACGAAGAGCAGCTATCTATAATTCGTGATCGCATTCGGGCTGCCCTTTAATTAAGAATGACCGTCGCCAGGTTCAGGTATGTTGCAAACAGCAGCCACAAAAGATAAGGAACATTCATGATCCCGCTTATCTGTCTTATCCTGTAGAAACGAATTATCATCAGCACTACCAGCATATCCAGCAGTATGATATCTAAAAGAGCCACACCTCTCATTTCAAGGCGGAAATAGATAATGCTCCAGAAAAAGTTGACTATCAGCTGCACTCCATAGATCTTAAGCGCACCGCCTTTTTCATACTGGGGCTTTCGTGAGTTGAATACCAGATATGCGGATGTTCCCATAACAGCGTAGAGTATGGTCCACACCACCGGGAACAGGAATGCCGGAGGGGACAAGGGCGGCTTTTGCATTACGTCATAAGCGGCGGAAAAGCTCCCTGTGAAAAGTGCAGACAACGCCCCCACCAGTTCGGCTGATACAATGAATATCAACAGCTCGGTAAGTTTCTTTTTGTTCATAAAAAATGCTCCTCTGTGTAGTTTATTACACTACATCTTATGAGGGGCATTTGTATTTAATTACATTTCTGTATTTTTATTCTTCTGAGCTATTGCCCTTTGCCTTCTGTTCCGCCTCTGTAATACCGGGAGCATGGCTTTCTGTGATCCTCCTGCGTCCTGCTGTCATTATTATAACAACAGCAGCGATAATAATAAGTATTTCGGAAGCGATAAAGTATATGGTTGCCCTTGCATTGAGATTTCTGTCTGTGTTATTGAATTTGCTTTCGTCGCTTTTCATGGTGAGTATCATATTTGTATCCGGAAGCTTACGGTATACTATGATCTTACCGTTATGTGTATAGGTATCATCAACGCTGCCATCAGCCACCTTATCAACTATCCTGAGAAGCTCGCTGTCTGTTACCTCCTGACCTATGAAGGAATTATCGCTGTGATAAGCATACAGGCAGTTGTCGGCGTTGATAAGAGCGTATTCATCAACATTTGCAGAGCTCATATCCATTTTTGAAAACCGTGATCTGAGACTTTCAAGATATGAGGCACCTCCTACTATACCTATAGGCTGATCCTTATCATCCTTTACTTCAAGACAGAAGCTCATAACGAATTTACCTGTTGCCGGTGATTCGACACAGCCGCTGAAATATGTGTTATCCGGGCTGCCCAGCATTACCTGTCTGAATTGTTCCAGTGTGTCATCCTTCCTGATGACTGCTCCGATTATAGAGGGAACAGTGTGACACAGTACCTTTGTGTTCCAGTCTTCTATGTATAGTCCCTCCCAGCCTTCCAGGTTTTCATTGAAACGCATGGTATATTCCTGAGCCTTTTTTGTGAGAGTCTTATCCCCCGGATTTTTCAGCAGCTCAATAACATCTCCTGATGTAGCGTAGTATTTCAGCTGGTTCTTGACGTTTTTTATTTCCTGCTGTATCATGCTTGACTGCCAGTCAAAAAGCACCATTATGGGATTGGAGCAATTTGCTTTGGTAAGCTCATCCAGCTTTTGGTTGGAATCAATAAATAATACCACATTTCCTGCGGAAAGTATCAGTCCAATGCAGATAGTCAATATGACCGGTATTATTCTGATTTTTTTCATAGTATCGCCTCATTTTGTTGCATTTGTTTTAAATAGTGCATATTAAGTATTTGCTAACAATATTTTTGTTCAATAGTAATATTATATCATATTTGTTTGATCTTTTCAAGTATATTTTTTATTTAATTTCCTTTAATGAAGAAAAACGTATTAATGTATAATTTTTGTTTCAATTCATAAGCTAAAATACACAAATTTCGGCAAAACTGTTGCAAAATAAGCTATAAAGTGTTATAATTATGATATATAGTATGATCAAAAATTCTATAAGGCAATACCGCACAAAGATTGTGCGTCAGATGCGAAGTCAGATTTTTCGTTAGATTGTACAAAATCGATGCAGGCATACTGGC
>CACZQG010000065.1 GCA_902783235.1 uncultured Ruminococcus sp. | reverse complement strand
GAAATGCCGGCAAATATGAAATTCAAGGAGGAAAGGTGCAGGAATACTGGCGTACCCCAAGGGCATTTGCATTTCTATCCAAATTAAAAATTTGGTGAAATGCTGGCATATTTCAAGCCTTTCCGACGCAGAAGTTCAGTATTTAGACAAGCAGAAAATTCAAGATTTATTTGGGGGATCAATAATACCACATCCGAGGCAAAAACAACTGAAAGCAATAAATCAAGTGTCAATAATAACGATATATCTTGAAAATGGTTTTCAGATTTAGTCTAATACTAACCAATAATTCTGACAGCACTTTACAAATCAGGATTTTTGAGGTATAATAAATAAGATAAATGTTAAAAGACTTTTAATTTGAAAGGTTATGATAACAATGCAAAAGCTCAGAAGATTTGCAGCACTTGCAGCAGGTATCGCACTTATGACAGCCTGCCTTACCGCCTGCGGCGACGATGACAAAGGCTCAAAGGCAGCAGACAGCGGAAGCTCTGTTTCCGATTCGGCTGCACAGGAGTCAGGTGACAGTCAGAATGCTGAGATCGTAAACTTCACACCGCCTCAGGAGGGAGAGGATATCCTGGTTCTTACCATAAAGGATAAGGGAGATGTGAAGATAAAGCTTTTCCCCAAGGAAGCTGAGAAGGGTGTAGAGAACATCAAGGGTCTTTGCGACAAAAATTATTATGACGGTATCATATTCCACCGTATCATCAAGGATTTTATGATACAGGGCGGCGACCCTACCGGTACAGGTATGGGTGGAGAAAGCATCTTCGGTGACAAGTTTGACGGCGGTGTATCGGATAAGCTTATCAACTGTGCAGGTGCAGTAGTATACGCCAACAGCGGAAGCACTGCTACTGACGGCAGTCAGTTCTATATAGTAACAGGTACTAAATATGATGATGCTGCAATGAAGCAGATAACCGACGGCGGATACAAGGTAAGTGATGCTGCGAAGAAAATTTATGCAGAAGATGGCGGTGCGCCCTGGCTGGACGGCGGCTATACCGTATTCGGACAGGTGTTTGACGGACTTGACATTGTATTCGATGTACAGAATGTAGAAACCGGTGAAGCAGATAAGCCTCTTAAGGATGTTGTTATAGAAAAAATGAGAGTGGAAAAGTATGACGGCGGTGACGTTAAGTTCCACATGAGCGATTATTCATAATTTCAGCTTACTAAATACAGTATTGCTGTTAAATGCTGATGTCGTTTTTTGACATTTGTATGAATAAAACTTATAGCTGCGTTTGTGCAGGAAATAAGAGAGACAATTCAGTTTTTTGGCAGTTTTTAAAAAAAGCTGCATAACAATAAATAAAGAACAAAGGAAAAAACAGCCGAATACCGACAAAAAAATGATGTACGATACAGCGGATAAAACCGCAGAAATACGGCATAATAAATAAGTCGGCAAAACGAAAAAAGAACAGGAAAAGAAAAATAAAAAAGCCTGTCTTGTCTGGGAGAGAAAAAATTGGAAAAATTTGTTGTAAGAGGCGGCACACCTTTAATGGGTGAGGTCGTTATCAGCGGCGCAAAAAATGCTGCTGTAGGACTTATTCCGGCAGTTATCCTGTCGGACGAACCATGTATACTTGAAAATGTACCCGATATAAGCGATGTATCCATTGCACTGCGTATACTTCATGAGCTGGGAGCAAGGGTGCAGACATTAAACAGGGACACATTCAGAATAGACCCTACTACTATAAATAATTTCTGCGTTCCCTATGAGAGCGCAAGACAGATGAGAGCATCCTATTATTTTCTGGGTGCCCTTCTGGGAAAATTCAACAGAGCAAGAGTTTCCATGCCGGGAGGCTGTCCTTTGGGAGACAGACCTATTGACCAGCACCTGAAGGCATTTTCATGTCTTGGCGCAAGATGTGATCTGGATCATGGCATGATAAACGTTGAAGCAGCTGAGCTGAAAGGCAGTCAGATATACCTGGATGTTGTATCTGTGGGTGCAACAATGAATGCTATACTGGCAGCAGTTAAGGCTAAGGGCTTGTCTATAATCGAGAATGCGGCTAAAGAGCCACATATCGTTGACCTTGCAAACTTCCTGAACTCTATGGGCGCAGATATCATGGGTGCAGGTACAGACGTTATAAAGATCAGAGGCGTAAGCCGCCTGAGAGGTACTACCTACTCAGTAATACCCGATCAGATCGAAGCAGGCACATTTATGGTGGCAGCTGCTGCAACAGGCGGTGATGTGCTTGTAAAGAACGTTATTCCCAAGCATCTTGAATCCATCACAAACAAGCTGGAGAAGATCGGCGTAAATGTTGAGGAATTTGATGACAGTGTGAGAGTATGGGTGGACGGACCTTTGGTCAAGACAAATATCAAGACCATGCCGCACCCCGGATTCCCTACAGATATGCAGCCCCAGATGGCTACTCTTCTCACATTGGCTGAGGGAACAAGTATTATCACGGAAGGCGTTTGGGAACAGCGTTTCAGATATGTTGACGAGCTCAGACGTATGGGTGCAGATATATCCGTTGACGGTAAGGTTGCTGTTATTGAGGGTACAGGCAGGCTCCAGGGCGCTCCTGTAAAGGCGTGTGACCTGCGTGCCGGTGCAGCACTCATAATAGCCGGACTCGCCGCCTCAGGAGTTACTGAGGTGGAGGATATTCACCATATCGAACGAGGCTATGATAATCTTGATAAGAAGCTCCAGGGACTGGGCGCAGATATTGTAAAGCGTCATTTCCCCGGCGGTTCCGTTAAGAAGGCGATCTGATACTCAGTTTAAAAGAATTGAAAAGGTCGCTTTTTGAAAAAAGCTTAGCAAAAACTTTTAATTTCGCTCGTACTTTATATTGTAATTGCAGCCGAAAGCCCGAAGAG
>CACZQG010000064.1 GCA_902783235.1 uncultured Ruminococcus sp. | reverse complement strand
ATCTTTCAGGAAAAAACTTCCCATTTTAGTCTATTATTATTATAACCGAAACTCTCCGGATTTGCAAGTCTTTTCTTAGAATTTCTGAAAAATCTCCGAAACTGTATTGCAAAACGGTCTGTTTTATTGTATAATAGATTAGGGCAACACCGCACAAAGGACAGTACGTTGGATGTGCAGCAGATTTTTCGTCAGATTGCCTAATGACGACGACGCGATATTGTATGTATCGCTAGGAGGAATTGGGCAAGATTAAGCAGGCAGCCCAAATCTTTGATTTGGTGCTGATCGCTTATGCAGCGCTAGGAAAAGATGCAAACAGACAGCGTGCTGAGCTGTCAAGCGGTCTTTGTGCGGTGTTGCCTTAATTCTCATAAACGCTGTCATTGATTTATCGTGATGGCAATAAAGCAACAGACCCCGGGTAATGATCTGATACCGGGGATATCCGAAAAAAATAAAAAGCGTCCGGAGGAGTAATTATGAATGAGCGTCTGCCGTTTTTACAGCAAAAGACATCACGTCTGACTACTTCACCGGGCGTTTATATTATGAAAAACAAGAATACGGATATAATATATATCGGAAAGGCAAAAAATCTGCATAACCGTGTAAGCAGCTATTTCAAGAATAATCCGGATCATACTCCCAAGGTGGCTCGTATGGTGGAAAACGTCTTTGACTATGATTTTATTGTTACAGACAGCGAAACCGAGGCACTGATACTGGAATGCAGTCTGATAAAACAGCATCAGCCCAAGTATAATATTCTTCTGAAGGATGATAAAGGATATTTTTATATTCGTATAACTGATGATATATACCCCCGGGTAACAGCCGAAAAAAACACCCTGAAGGGGGGAGAATATTTCGGACCATATACCAGTAATTTTACTGTGAGTCAGACTGTGGATGAGATAAACAAGCTGTTTATGCTCCCCACCTGTAAGCATAAATTTGACGGAAAAAAGAAAAATGTAAGACCATGCCTGAATTTTCATATAAAACAGTGTGTGGGAGTATGTGAAAACAAGATCACTCCGGGGGAGTATTCCGAGATCATTGACAGGGTAAAGGATTATATAAATAATGGCATCGATTTTTCTGTTCAAAAGCTGAAAAAGCAAATGGAAGCCGCAGCAGAGCAGCTGGATTTTGAAAAAGCAGCATATCTGCGTGACAGGATCAAGGCGATCTCCAGGGCATCTCAGCAACAGAAAATATTTGACGATAAGCTGAAAAACTGCGATTTTCTGTCATCGGCGGTGAGCACCGGAGGATCATGTGTTTCCTTGCTGAAATATAGGGACGGCAGATTGCAGGACAAATTGACTTTTCCGTTTGATGGAGATACTATTGACGACAGCTTGCTGGAAAGCTTTATTAATATATATTACATGAGACAAGAGGAGATACCCAGCAATATTTTTCTTGATGAAAAGATCGACAATGCAGAGCTTATAAGAAAGGCACTTTCGGACAAGTGCGGACACAGCGTCAGGATCACTGTTCCTCAGAAGGGAACAATGCTGAAATATGTAATGATGTGCAGATCCAATTCCGAGGAGTATCTGTCGGTACATACAGACAGGACAGGCAAGGAGCTGGCTGCTCTGGAGGAGCTGGCAAAGATACTGGGGCTTTCAAAGCCTCCGGAATATATTGAATCCTATGATATATCCAATCTGTCATCCTCGTCTATGGTAGCGGGAATGGTGGTATTCAAAGATGCACGTCCATATAAAAAGGCATACAAACGTTTTTCCATAAAGGAATCTTTGGAGCAAAATGATTACGCCTCCATGCAGGAAGTGATAAGGCGGCGTTTCAATGAGTACCTTAAAGGTGAGGATGAGGGATTTGCCACTCTCCCGGACCTGATACTCCTTGACGGCGGCAGTACTCATGTGGCGGCAGTGAAAGAGGTAATGGAAGAATTTGATGTGAATGTACCTATCTACGGACTGGTAAAGGACAACAAGCACCGTACAAGAGCTATAGCTACTCACGGCGGAGTTATTGATGTTTCAAGAAGATCCGGAGCTTTTGTGCTTATGACAAAAATACAGGATGAGGTACACAGATTTGCTATTTCTTATATGAAGTCAAAGCATACAAAAAGCAGCTTTTCTTATGAGCTTACCAAAATTAAAGGGATCGGTGAGAAGAAGGCGCAGAAGCTTATAACCGGGTACAAGACACTGAGTAATCTGAAAAAAGCTTCAACAGAGGAGCTGGCAGCAGCTGCCGGAGTAAATATGCAGACAGCTGAGGAGCTTTACAAAAAGATACAGGAAATGAACCCGTAATAATGAACGGAGAATGATATGAGAGTAATTACAGGTACCGCAAAGGGAATGAAACTGGAAACACTGGAAGGAATGGATATACGCCCTACTACCGACAGGGTAAAGGAAGCGATTTTTTCCTCTATACAATTTGATCTTCTGGATGCAGAGGTGCTGGATCTGTTTGCCGGATCGGGTCAGCTGGGGATAGAAGCACTAAGCCGTGGAGCGAAAGCAGCTACATTTGTTGATATGTCTCAGAAATCTCTTTCTGTGGTAAAACGTAATCTGGAGACTACGAGATTTACTGATAAGGCTTCGGTTATCAATATGAACGGCATTGACTTTATTAATACTACTCAGAAAAAATTTCGACATATATTTCTTGATCCTCCCTATGGTCAGGGAATATTGTTACAGTTACTACCTGTTTTGTCCAATAAAATAACCGAAAATGGTGTGATTATATGTGAATATGAGAAAAATCTTGATCTGCCTGAAAAAATCAACGGATTATGCTTGAAAAAATGCTCTAAATATGGTAAAATAAAAATATCAATGTATATAAAGGACGGAAAGGAAGAATAATGTATGCGTATTGCTGTATGTCCCGGAAGCTTTGATCCGATAACATACGGGCATCTGGATATAATAAGACGAGCATCGGCAATATTTGATAAGGTGATTGTACTGATTTCCGTCAATACATCAAAAAAGCCAAGCTTTACAGACACAGAGCGGAGAATGATGATAGAGGAAAACACAAAGCAGTTTCCTAATGTGGAGATCGACATACTGGACGGGCTGCTGGCTGATTATGTGGAAAGGGTCGGCGCCATAGCTATCGTCAAGGGACTGAGGGCAGTGAGCGATTTTGAATATGAGTTTCAGATGGCTCTTGCAAATAAACAGCTTTATAACGGTGCGGAGACTGTATTTCTGACAGCAAGTGCGGAGAATATGTACCTGAGCTCCAGCGTTGTAAAGCAGATAGCCTATTTTGACGGAGATATAAGCAAATTTGTACCCGAAAATGTGCTTGAATTTATCAGAAAAAGACTAATAAAGGAGTAAGTTTCCATGAATAGTAAAGTTGATGAAATATTGGACGAGCTTGATGAGGTACTTGATAAGGCGAGACCGGTTCCCTTTGGCGGCGGAAAATGTCTTGTAGATGTGGACAGGCTTAGGGAACTTGTGGACGATGTGAGACTGAATATGCCTCATGAGATAAAGGAAGCAAGACTTATTGCTTTTGACAGAGAGAGAATACTGAATGAAGCTAAATCTAAGTCAGAATCTATAATAAGCCAGGCTGAAAAGAGAGCTCAGAGCATTGTCTCCGAGACAGAAATAGCAAAGGAAGCAAGGAAAAAGGCTATTGAAATACTTACCAAGGCACAGAATAATGCCAAGGAGGTAAAGCGCAACGCTAATGAATATGTTGACAACCTTATGAACAGTACAGAGAAGTTTATGAATATCGCTCTTCAGGATGTAAGAAAGAAAAAAGGCGAGATACGTGACAGCAGAAGAGCAAAATAAAGCGGATACAAATAATACAGCGGTCTGAGTGATACAGGCTGCTGTTTTT
>CACZQG010000063.1 GCA_902783235.1 uncultured Ruminococcus sp. | reverse complement strand
TCTGAAATCATCCAGTATCTTCCTTACCTGCGGGCAAGGAGGATACGGATTCTCATTGGTATTAAGCTTGATAATATTACTGTCCTTAGGCTGTTCACCGGGAGTATAGGGAACTACCCGTCTGACATTTCTTTCCCAGTTTGAAGGCATGATACGCACCTCTTATTCAAATCTTACTTTTATTGCGTTAGCGTGAGCAGTGAGTCCTTCTCTCTCGGCAATAAGAACTATATCGTCTTTAGCTTCTCTGAGTGCCTCTTCTGTATAGTATATATAGCTCGAACGCTTGATAAAGCTTGATACGGAAAGAGGAGAGAAGAATCTTGCAGTACCGCTTGTGGGAAGAACGTGGTTAGGACCTGCGTAATAATCCCCCAGCGGCTCGGAAGCATAATTGCCAAGAAATACAGAGCCTGCATTGTCCAGCTTACCTATATACTCTGTGGGATTTTTCATGAGTACCTCCAGGTGCTCCGGTGCAATGGCATTAGCCAGCTCCACAGCACAGTGCGGACAATCACATACTATTATCATACCGTAATCAGTAAGTGAGCTTTCAATGATATCCTTTCTTGAAAGGTACTGCATCTGTCGTTCTATCTCCGCAATAGTCTTATCAGCCAGCTCATCACTTGTAGTAAGAAGTATGGAGGAAGCAAGCTTGTCATGTTCTGCCTGGGACATAAGATCTGCGGCAACAAACTTAGGATCGGCAGTTTCATCCGCCATAACAAGTATCTCGCTGGGTCCTGCGATCATGTCTATATCCACCTGACCATAAAGCAGCTTCTTAGCAGTTGCAACATAAATATTACCGGGGCCTACGATCTTATCCACCTTTGGTATTGACTCAGTACCGTAAGCCAGTGCAGCCACAGCCTGTGCGCCGCCGGTAAGGAATACTCTGTCTACACCGCATATTGCAGCCGCAACAAGTATATCCTTGTTGGGAGTACCGTCCTTGAGAGGAGGTGTCACCATTATGATTTCCTTAACACCTGCGATCTTTGCCGGAACAGCGTTCATTATAACACTTGATGGATATGCAGCAGTTCCACCGGGCACATAAAGACCCACTCTTTCCAGTCCCCTTACCCTCTGACCAAGCATAACGCCGTTGTCCTTGGTATTTGTAAAGCCATATTCTCTCTGTCTGTTGTGGAAATCCGCAACATTCTCCATTGAATTCAAAAGAGCATCAACGAATTCCTGATCTGCTTCCTCCAATGCATCATTGATAACATCCTGAGGCACCTCATAATATTCAGGCAGACTTCCGTCAAATTTAAGAGTATAGTCTTTTACCGCCTTGTCGCCGTTTTCCTTGACATTATCTATAATTTCGTTTACGACCTGCTCTACCTTCTTGTTGGTCTCACCGCTTCGCTTTTTAAGGCTTTTAAGAAACTCAAATTCATCATTTCCGTTTGCATATATTTTCTTTATCATTATAAATTCTCCTCAATGGTCTTGATAAGATCCTCTATCTCCTTCTGACGGAGCTTCAGACTTACCGTATTTACTATTAGTCTTGCAGAAATGGGAACAATATCCTCAATGACTTCAAGACCGTTCTCCTTCAGGGTGGTACCGGTTTCAACTATATCAACGATACCGTTGGACAGTTCCAGCAGCGGAGCCAGCTCCACAGAGCCTTCTATCTTTACAATATCCACATCCATACCCTTACTTTCAAAAAATGTCCTTGCAACATTCGGGTACTTGGTGGCTATAGTTTTCACTCCGTATCCGGCATAAAAATCAGTACCTTTTTTCACGGCAAGTGCGAACTTACATCTGCCAAATCCCAGATCCACAAGCTCAAAAAACTTACCGCTCATTTCTATAATAGTATCCTTGCCTACTACACCCATATCACAAACACCATGCTCAACATATGTGATAACGTCATTTGCTTTCGCAAGTACTACTTCCATATTTGCGTTCTGTATGGGAAGGATAAGCTTTCTTCCTTTATCTCTTACAGCAGAGCAGTCAAAGCCTGCCTTTTCAAGAAGTCCCACTGTATCCTTTTCCAGTCTTCCCTTTGTAAGAGCTATTCTCAAAGGCTTGCTCATATCACTCCGCCTCCTTTTCATCCACAGTGATTATTTTTGATATTCCGTTTTCATGGCAGTATTCCCTTGTTTCCTCAATGGTATCAAACAGGGATGTTTCTACTGTCTGTCCATTTTTGCGCAGCTCCTCAGCCTTCTTTATTCCCTGCATTTCAAAGCCCTTTTCAGCAAATACAACAGCATCCACATTTCTTTCTGTCCCGGCACCGTGCTTCATCTCGATCTTAGTCACAGCATCAACATTTACAGCAAATCCTATTGCAGGAACATCATAACCGAAATCATTTATTAGCTTATCATATCTGCCGCCGGAAAGCACCTCTGAACCATAGCCTTCAAGATAGCCTTTAATTATGACTCCGGTGTAATAATCGGTTCTGTTTACCATACCAAGATCAACTGTAAGTGCGCCCTCACCCATAAGCTGTGATACCTGATTATAAAGCTCTTTCAGCTCGGCTAAGATACTGTCAAGACTGCTGTCAGAGAATAATCTGGATGCCTTCTCAAATACCTCTTCTCCGCCAAACAGACGTGGCAGCCTTTTAAGAGCGTGTGTCACTTCATTTTTGCCGATAGTATCAAGAATATCATTGAGAGCAGGATAGTTTTTAGCTTCAATATATTCACGGATAAGCTCTTTATTATCATCTGAAGTATCCAGTTTATTTACCAGCTCTTTAAAGAAACGGCTGTCACCTATTTCAAGAGAGAAGCTGTCAGCCATATTGGTACGAAGCACCTCTATAGCAGCAGATATTACCTCCAGCTCAGCCATTTTGGATGATGAGCCGATAAGCTCAATACCCGTCTGGAGAGTTTGTGTGCTTCTTCCCTTGAGGGATGGTTCATTATTGAAAACACTCTGGTTATAATAAAGTCTCAGCGGAAGGCGGCTGTCCTTTAATCTTGTGGCAACTATTCTCGCAATAGGGATAGTGTTGTCCGGACGAAGGACCAGAAGTCTGCCCTTGTTATCAGTCAGCTTTAAAAGCCTTTCCTGGGGAAAATACTCAGAACGATGGTTGAATACATCGTAGAATTCTATATCGGGAGTCAGAAGCTCACTGTAGCCTCTGCTCTTGAAGATCCTATGTATCTTTTCTTCTGCTGCCTGCCTTATAATGCACTCATCAAAAAGCAGGTCTTTAGTACCCTCGGGAGTTATAAGGTCGTACTTTTTCATATGATTCTCCTTTATTTATTTAAATTCATAGCGGTCTATGCGAAAGTCAGCTTCTTCATTAATAAAATGTGCCGAAAAGAAAAAATGATATAAAACTGTAAGGATCGCAGCCCTGCAACGTACCGTTGCATCTGTCCTGTCGGGTCGCCGACCACTTTAGCCTGCTAATATGATAATATGATACCATAATAATTTAAAAAAGTCAAGCTAAAATAAACTCATCTGTGTGGTTTTAGGCAGATTGCCCATTGCGCCCATACTTTCAAGAGCCTCTATTGTGGTTTTTGACACTCCACTATCAGCCTGAAGCTCCTCAACAGAAAGAAAATCACCCTTCTGTGCTGTCTCATACAGACTCAGCGCCGCACTTCCTCCTACACCGGATACCGCATTAAAAGGAATACGTATTTTTCCGTCCTCAATAAGATAATTTGTAGCATGAGACTTATATATATCCACAGGCAGGAACCCGTATCCTCTGGACATCATTTCATTGATTATAAGTAAAAGGTCATATGTATCCTTTTCCTTGGCACTTCTTTCATTACCCTTGGCTTTCAGTTCCTCTATTCTGTTCCGTACTGAATTAATACCATTCATTACTACCTCGATATCAAAATCCGAACCACGGGTAGTAAAATATGTAGCATAGAATTCCAAGGGCTTGTACAGTTTGAACCATCCCAGCTTTATGGCGGCTATAACATAAGCCGCAGCATGAGCCTTGGGGAACATATACTTTATTTTAAGGCAGCTTTCTATATACCAATCCGGTACATCATGGGACTTTAGCATATCGATTATTTCCTGGGTAAAGAACTTGGGAGCTTTACCCTTTCTTGTCCACTCCATGATATTAAATGCCATTTTCGGCTCAACGCCCTTATAAAGCAGATAAGTCATAATACTGTCACGAGTACCGATAACGTCTGAAATAGTGCAAACTCCCTGGTCTATAAGATCTTTGGCATTTCCAAGCCATACATCAGTACCGTGAGACAGACCTGATATCTGCAAAAAATCACTGAATTTAGTCGGTTTAGCATCTATCAGCATTTGTATAGTAAAGCCCGTACCCATTTCGGGTATTCCCAGACTTCCCGTCTTACAGTAGATCTCATCCTCGGTGACTCCCAGTACCTCGCAGTCGGTACACATTTTTATAACATTGGGATCTGCACCGGGAACATCCTTTATCTCTATTCCCGTCATATCCTCAAGATGCTTGTAAAGCGTAGGCACAACATGACCAAGCTCATCAAGCTTCAGAATAGTATCATGAAGAGAATGGAAGTCAAAGTGTGTAGTCACCACCCCGGATTCCTCAGATTCAGCCGGATGCTGTACAGGGGTAAAATCATACACCTCATAGTCGGATGGAACGACTACCATTCCTCCCGGATGCTGACCGGTCGTTCTTTTAACGCCTGTACATCCTACAGAAAGTCTGTTTTCCTCTGCCGGATTTGCTGTCATGGAATTATCTTCAAGATAATGCTTGACATATCCAAAGGCAGTCTTGGACTGTACACCACTGATCGTACCTGCCTTGAACACGTTCTTTGGTCCAAAAAGCTCTTCGGTATATCTGTGTGCAAAGCTCTGATACTCATTAGAGAAGTTAAGGTCTATATCCGGAGCTTTATCACCGTCAAATCCCAGGAAGGTCTCGAAAGGAATGTCATGTCCCTCACGTATCATCTCTGCCTCGCACTTAGGGCAGTTTTTCGGGGGGAGATCATATCCCGATCCGTAGCTTCCGTCTGTGATAAACTCACTGTACTTGCATTTGGGACATACATAATGAGGCGGTAATGGATTTACCTCGGAAATTCCTGCCATAGATGCTACAAAGGACGATCCTACCGATCCTCGTGAACCAACAAGGTATCCATTCTCTACTGAATTCCATACAAGTCTCTTGGCAATAACATAAAGTACAGCAAAACCATGCTTGATAATTGAATCCAGCTCTCTGGTAAGACGCTTATCTACAATTTCCGGAAGAGGATCTCCGTATATACTTTTTGCCTTTTCATGAGTTATATTTATAAGCTCCTCCTGAGCACCGGGAAGATCAGGGGTAAATGTACCCTTGGGTATGGGTCTGACAGTACTCTCGATCATATCAGCTATCTTATTGGTGTTTTCCACAACCACCTCATATGCCTTTTCCTCACCCAGATATTTGAATTCCTCCAGCATTTCATCGGTTGTACGAAGATAAAGAGGAGGCTGAAACTCAGCATCATCAAAGCCATTGCCTGACATGAGTATCTTACGGAAAATACTGTCCTCCTTATTCATAAAGTGAACATCACAGGTTGCACAAACAGGTATACCCAGCTTTTCTCCTATCCGGACTATCCTTTTATTGTAATCCTCCAGCTCTTCTATAGAGCCTGCCGTTCCGTTTCTTATCATAAATTCATTGTTAAGTACCGGCTGTATTTCCAGATAGTCATAGAATTTAGCAAGTTCCTCTATTTTTTCTTCCGGCTGTCTGTCCACCATAGCACGGAAAAGCTCACCTGCTTCACAGGCACTGCCGAAGATAAGTCCCTCACGGTATTTCATAAGCTCCGACTTGGGCATAAGGGGCTTTTTATAGAAATACTTTATCTGACTGAGTGATATGAGCTTATACAGGTTTTTCAGTCCGACACTATTTCTCACAAGTATTATCTGATGGAAGGATTTAAGCTTTTTGATCTCTATATCAGGTACCTTGGTGTTCAGATCCGCAACAGTTTCCACACCATAGTCACGAATAATTCGTGACATAAGCTCCATGAAGATCTTTGCCAGCATCAGTGCATCGTCACAGGCACGGTGATGATCGAATTTACCAAGCTTCAGATGCTTGGCTACAGTATCCAGCTTAAATCTTGAAAGCTCCGTGAGTACCGCACGACAAAGTATAAGAGTATCTATTGATGTATATTTGTTGGGGATATCATATCGTCTGCAAACATCGTCAATAAATGAATTATCAAATCTTGCGTTATGTGCCACCCTTACATGATCCTCACCGCAAAACTCAAAGAACTGCTTTACAGCCTGTTCTTCATTCGGAGCATCAGCTACCATGGCATCCGTTATACCTGTCAGTTGAGTGATCTCGGGAGGAATAGGCTTTCCGGGATTTACAAAGGTATTAAAGCTGTCAACAATACGAAGTCCTTTCAGCTTTACCGCACCTATCTCTGTAAGTCTGTCGGCAGACACATTCAAGCCGGTTGTTTCTACGTCATATACTATTATTTCATCATTGATACTTCGTGGATCATCCTTTGTTGCGATATTTACCGGATCTATATCATTGACTACATATGCCTCACATCCATATATGGGCTTGAAATCATCCATACCCGATACTGTATTCATGGCATCAGGGAAAGCCTGAACAACCCCGTGATCGGTTATCGCCATTGCCTTGTGTCCCCAGGAATGAACACAGTTTATAAGCTTTGATACATCTGTCACCGCATCCATTGCCGACATGGAGGTATGGAGATGAAGCTCTACTCGCTTTTTCTCAGCCTTATCCATGCGCTGCACCTTTTTCACTGTCATAATGGAGCGTGGTCTTATGGAAATATCCCTTGAAAAATCATCATAGGCTATCTCACCGTTAACTACTACGGTAACACCCTTGCGAAGCTTCTTAACATCAATATCGTCTTTTTCCGGGTCACGGAAAAATTTCATTACAACAGACCCTGTATAGTCAGTGATAAAGAAGGTATATATCTCCTTCCCGGTCTTGGTCGTCCTCATCTCCCCTACGTCGAATATGTCTGCCATGAGAGTGACCTTGTTTCCTAATTGCATACACGCCTCTGCAATAGTCACAGGAGTCTGGCGTACCATTCTGCCCATTACCACCTCTCCCGAATCGGGAACAACATTCATAAGGTCAGACAGATCAACAGAGGGTGTATCAGAATTAGGCTGTGGCATTGCATACTCAGACTGTGATACAGGTCTGACCACAGTACTCTCCTGATAAGCTACCTGCTCCATAGGTCTGACAGGTTCTTTGGAAATAGCAGCTTCATATTCAACCTGTTTTTTGTAAAACTCGTCAGGATCAACCTTAAGCTCACCTGTAAGCTCCGCCTTGATATCAATTCCGAACTCTTCCCGTATCAGGGCAGAAAAAGCTCCCTTAAAGTCAGACTTCATAAGGAGATCATAGCCTCCGTTTTTAAGTCCGATCTTTACAGTATTATTTTCAAAAGAGACATCAGCACCATCAAGAAAACCGTTCACCGCCGCTATCCTGCGCTTTAGCTTCAATATCAGCTCCGGATAATACTCCATAGTAAACATCCCGGGCTTATATAACGGATACAGCCCTGCTCTTTCAAGTCTGAAATAGCTTTCTATGTTCTTTTCAAAATCCACCGTGTCCTCATATGATATAAGCTTATCAAAACGAACATAGAAGGATATTTCTGTAAGATCCTTTGAATATGTAAGCTTGTATATCATTCCGCCCTTTACCGGCTCGGGAATAGTTACGGAATATTCACTTAAAAATTCTTCAAGACTTATTTCAGTCATTTTCTACGACCTTTCATTTCCTAAATTCAATATCTGCACTTTTGCACAGCTTTTCAAGCAAGTATCCGTTTTGTGTCCCCAAAAGATGCTTTGGCAGTTCAAAAAAAGCACCGTCTCCTATGAGATTTTTGACATAGTTGATAAGCTCCGTGCCAAAGCCCAGCTTTCTACGGTTTCCTTTTATGTACAGATCATCTATTCGGTTACCTGTGACCGTTGCCAGTCCGATAATGCTGCCGTATCTTAAAGTATATACATCTGCTTCCCTTGTAATATTCTCATTGAAATGCGCTATAGCTTTCCTGCCGTTTTCCTCAAAGACAGCATCGTTATCCGCACGTGACAAGTCGGGGTCATAACAGCCGTAATTAACGGCTCTGTATATCAGCTTTTCCAGGATATCCATGTCGCCGCTGTACTTTTCTATCTCTGTTTTATTCCACATAGCTGACAGGAGATCCGAATCTGCATCGTTCCAGTCGTTGCATACTCCAAGGAATAAATCTTTCTTTTGATTGAAATTGCAAAGGTTATATTTTTCTATTTCTGTATCGCCCGAAATATCACAATTGCAGATGACCTTATACCCACGTTTTCTGAAATAAAACATGGTACTTTCACAGTAAAAAAATGGGGTAAGAAAATTATCCGTTTGAAAATATGCATACTTCAATCTATCAATATCAACGCTTTCGGGTATTTCATCATATACCCCCTCAAGCAATCTGAATACCGCCCACTTGTCGCCAATTTCCGGTACTACCGATGAGTGCCATGAACATTCCGTGCATACCTTTTGGATAAGGATATACTTGCCGTCATAGGAATGAAATTCCTCCGCCGATATTTTCTTATTGTATTCCGCCTTGTGGGAATAGACCTTGTCCTTTGTTTTCAGTTTAACGGCTACAACATCACCGTTATTGAATATCTCATTCATGTACACATTGGGGCGTATCCTTTTAGGAGCACACATGGGAGACAGGAGCTTTTCTTTAAGCTTTTTCAGCACCCTTTGCCGCTCTTTCAGCATCTGCTCGCCGGTCTCTCCCCAGTTTTCAAGCCCAAAGCCGCTGTCTATCATACCAATAGCTTGTTTTTTTATTTTCTCTGTAAGTATCCCTTTTTTCCACATGAAATTTGCAAGGGAGTATATGTAATCACACCATTCCTGACTGTCACTTTCATCAAACATTGTCCTGACATACTCGTCAAGCTTTTTCAAGCCCTCATCTGCACCGTATTTGTAAAAAGTACAGGTATATTCACTCAACAGATCGGCAGCGGTGTCATTGCCGTTTATGCTTGCACTCCATGCACCCATTTCAAATTCCATTTCACATTTTCTCTATTTCTTTAAGAAGCTCGGGAACTATGTCATCCTCAGCTATTTTTCGGGAGCTGCCGTCTTTTTTGAAAAGAACTGCACACCTGTCACCGCCGGCAATGCCGATATCTGCTTCTCTTGCTTCTCCCGGACCGTTTACCACACAGCCCATGACCGCTACCTTTATATCCTTGTCAATATCCTTTACCGCATCCTCTACCATTTTAGCTGCTTTCACAAGGTCAATTCTGGTTCTTCCGCAGGTGGGACATGAAACGATCTCTACTCCCCTGCCCATGCCAATAGCTTTAAGTATATCCTTTGCCGCATATATCTCCTTTACAGGTTCATCTGTCAGAGAGACTCTTATAGTCTCCCCTATCCCATCACACAGCAATGAGCCTATTCCGGCAGCAGACTTTATGATACCCATTCGCTCGGTACCTGCCTCGGTAACGCCAAGGTGTAAGGGATAATTGCATTTTTGTGCCGCTAACCTGTAGCTGTCCAGCATAGTCTTTACATTGGATGACTTTATGGATATAACAATGTTGTCAAAATCAAATCTTTCAAGCAGGCTTACATGATAAAGTGCGCTTTCCACCAAAGCTTCTGCCGTGGGAGCACCGTATTTTTCAAGTATACTTTTTTCAAGAGAACCGGAATTTACACCGATCCTGATAGGGATACCCCTGCTTTTGCAGCTGTCAGCCACCTGCTTCACCCTGTCCATATCCCCGATATTTCCGGGATTTATCCTTATTTTGTCAATACCTGCATCAGCCGCCGCAAGAGCCAGTCTATAATCAAAATGTATATCGGCTACAAGGGGGATGCCTATCTTTTCTTTAATTGCCGGAATAAGCTTTACAGCTTCCATATCGGGTATAGCAGCTCTTACTATTTCACATCCTGCTTTTTCCAGCTCCATCGCCTGCTGTACACTGCCTTCAATATCATCCGAACGCTTGTTCAGCATGGACTGTATATATATCCTGCCGCTGCCCAGAACACAGCTTCCCACTTTAACTTCTTTAACTCTTCTCATATTGCTCACCTTATCCTATAAGTTCAACTATATCACTGAATGTTACTGCGACAACAAGAAGCAGTACCATTCCCACGCCTATAAGGTTTACTATACCCTCATGCTCCGGCTTGAGTGGCTTTCGTCTTATTGCCTCCACAAGAAGGAATAGTATCCTGCCGCCGTCCAGACCGGGTATGGGAAGCAGATTTGCTATTCCCAGATTTACGGTTATGAACATTGACAAGCGCATCAGAGTCAGAATCGCCTGCCATAGATTCTCGCTGTCGGAAGCAGCGTTGCCTATCTCCTTGACCATTCCCACAGGTCCTGACATTTCACTTATATTATACTTGCCGCTTACCAGATCCACCAGAGAGATCCAGATCAGCCTGCCGGTGGATATAGTGTCCTTAGCTGCATATGAGAGAACATTTATAGGATTTTTGCTTTCTCCCTTGATCCTGAAATCTATGTTTTCTCCGGTATTGGGATCCCCGAAGGTCACATTCTTCAATGTCATTTCCTCACCGTTGCGGTCTATGACCACATCCATAGGCTTGCCGGCATTAGAGTTTATCTGATAGCTTATGTCACTGGTAGTGAATATCCTCATGCCGTTCATCTTGATGATAGTATCACCGACCTCAAGCCCGCTGTTATGGCTGAGGGCGGATACTGTGCTGTTACTTCCGGATATGGTATGAAAATCCGATATCTGAGATGTAGGGACTGCCTTATTCATCAGGACCAGAACCACGGCCAGTACAAATCCAAGAGCAACATTCATAAAAGGACCTGCAAAAAATATAATAAACCGCTGCCATATAGGTTTATTTTTTAACGACCTGTCCCCTTCATTGTGTGCTGCATCACCTATCTCACTTTTGGATATTGCGTCTGTCTCCTCGCCTTCCATGGCACAGAATCCGCCAAAGGGAAAAACTCTTATGGAGTATTCCGTTTCTCCCCATTGCTTGCCGATAAGCTTAGGTCCCATGCCAACAGCAAATTTCAGTACCTTTACCTTACAGCATTTAGCTGCAATAAAATGACCCAGCTCATGGATAAAGACTATCAGACTGATTATCAGTATAGCTAAAATGTACTTCACTGTTTACCTCCGAAAGCTTATGCTTTTTCCAAAACGTATTCTCTTGCTTTTCTGTCCCACTTTATAACGTCCTCATAGGAGTTTATGTCATGAAAGGCAAAATTATCAAGAACCGATGAAACAATGTCTCCGATCCTTGTAAAGCTTATCTTCTTATCCAGGAAAAGCTGTACTGCCTGTTCATTTGCACCGTTTACGATACATGGATAAGCACCGCCCGCTTTTATAGCCTCAATCGCCGCCTTCAGACATCCAAAGGTCTCAGTATCAGGCTTATCAAAGGTCAGCGTTCCGTAATCCGTAAGACTCAGCGGCTTACAGTCACACTCAAGCCTGTCAGGATACAGCAAAGCATACTGTATAGGTATCTTCATATCCGGACACCCCAGCTGAGCTATAACAGAATTATCATCATATTCCACCGCAGAATGGATAACACTCTGTCTGTGAACTATTATCTCTATCTGAGAAGGGTCAAGGTCAAACAACCATTTTGCTTCTATAAATTCAAGTCCTTTGTTCATAAGAGTTGCCGAGTCGATTGTTATCTTGTTACCCATGCTCCAGTTTGGATGAGACAGAGCCTGCTCTATTGTAACATTTTCCAGCTCATTACGCTTTTTACCAAAGAATGGTCCTCCCGAAGCTGTAAGAAGTATCTTTTTCAGCTGTGAGCGCTTGTTACCCTGTAAGCACTGAAATATAGCAGAATGCTCACTGTCAACCGGATAGATCTTTACGCCGTTTACGGCTGCTTTATCCATTACCAGCTTGCCCCCTGCCACAAGAGTTTCCTTATTTGCCAATGCTATATCCTTACCTGCGTCAATAGCGGTTAGTGTTGGAAGAAGTCCTACCATTCCCACTACGGAATTCAGCAGCATTCCGCTGCACGGATCGCCTGCTATTTCGCAAAGCCCCTCCATACCGCATAGTACCTCAATGCCGTAGGGATCAAGAATAGCTTTTAAACTGTCCCTGAATCCTTCATCAAATATACAGGCTTTTTTTACTTTATTGTCAATACACTGTCTTGCCAGAAGCCGATAATTACTGTGTGCTGCCAATGCATATATCTTTATACCATGCTTATTTGCCACCTCTATAGACTGCGTACCTATAGATCCGGTGGAACCCAAAATAGAGATAGTTTTTTCCATAATTACCCTTCTTTTTATGTTTTAATGCATAATTCGTAATGCGTAATTCGTAATAGCGGCCGTCCCTGCAGCAAAGATATAATAAAGGCAACACGATCAAGTTTTTGCAATTTATTATTTCAGGGCTGCACCGATAGTTATGCATTACGAATCACGCATTACGCATTAGTATTGATGTCCCAATTAAATCTTGAAGATTTATGCGAAGAATTAAGGCAACACCGCACAAAGACCGCTGGAAGCTTTGCACGTCATC
>CACZQG010000062.1 GCA_902783235.1 uncultured Ruminococcus sp. | reverse complement strand
TCCATGATAAACATGGAAGCAGTAGAGAGATTCAGAAAAGAAGCTCTCAACCCTGAACACCCTGTTCTCCGTGGTACTGCTCAGAACCCCGATATCTTCTTCCAGGCAAGAGAAGCCTGCAACTCCTACTATGACGCTATGCCTGCCATCGTAGAAGATTACATGAACAAGGTAAACGCTAAGATAGGCACAAACTACAAGCTGTTCAACTACTATGGTGCACAGGACGCAGAGCACGTTATCGTTGCTATGGGTTCAGTAAATGACACCATTGAAGAGACTATCGACTACCTGAATGCTAACGGCGGCAAGTACGGTCTTGTTAAGGTAAGACTTTACAGACCTTTCGTAGCAGACAAGCTGGTTGAAGCTATTCCTGATTCTGTTAAGAGAATATCCGTTCTGGACAGAACAAAGGAACCCGGCTCACTGGGCGAACCTCTCTTCCTTGACGTTGTTGCAGCTCTCAAGGATACAAAGTTCAACAATGTTCCCGTATTCTCCGGCAGATATGGTCTGGGTTCAAAGGATACAACTCCCGATCAGATCATTGCCGTATTCAAGAACGAAACAAAGAAGAGATTCACTATCGGTATCAAGGATGATGTTACAAACCTCTCACTGGATATCACAGAATCTCCCGACACAGCACCTCAGGGAACAACATCATGTAAGTTCTGGGGTCTCGGCTCAGATGGTACAGTTGGTGCTAACAAAAACTCCATCAAGATCATCGGTGACCATACAGACCTTTATGCTCAGGCTTACTTTGCTTATGACTCGAAAAAATCCGGCGGTGTTACTATCTCTCACCTCCGTTTCGGTAAGACACCTATCAAGTCAACATACCTTATAAACAAGGCTGACTTTGTAGCCTGTCATAACCAGAGCTATATCGACAAGTACGATATGGTATCAGATATCAAGCCCGGCGGTACATTCCTCCTGAACACTATCTGGGATATGGAAGGTCTTGAAAAGAACCTCCCCGGACAGGTAAAGAGATATATCGCTCAGAATGACATCAAGTTCTACACTATCAACGGCGTTAAGCTGGGTGAAGAAACAGGCATGGGTACTCGTATCAATACTATCCTTCAGTCTGCATTCTTCAAGCTCGCTGACATCATCCCCTTTGAAGATGCTGTTAAGTTCATGAAGGCAGCTGCAGAAGCTTCCTACAGCAAGAAGGGTCAGGACATCGTTGAAAAGAACTGGAACGCTATTGATGCAGGTCACCAGAATATCGTTAAGATCGATGTTCCTGCTTCATGGAAGGATGCTGCTGATACTCAGATGGGTATGGCTAAGGTATCCTGCGATGACAAGAAGCTGGAGGCTTATGTAAATAATATCCAGATCCCCTGCAACGCTCAGAAGGGTGATACTCTCCCTGTATCCACATTCAAGGATATGGCTGACGGTACATTCCCCCAGGGCTCAGCTGCATTTGAAAAGAGAGGTATCGCTGTAAAGGTGCCTGAATGGGATCCTGCAAAATGTATCCAGTGTAACCAGTGTGCATACGTTTGTCCTCATGCAGCTATCAGACCTGTTGCACTTGATGAAAATGATATGAAGAATGCACCTGCTTCCATAAAGACAGCTGACTTCAAGCCTGCTATGGACGGACTCAAGTTTGCTATTACTGTATCAGTACTTGACTGTACAGGCTGCGGCTCTTGTGCTAATGTATGTCCTGAAAAGGTACAGGCTCTCACAATGAAGCCTCTTGATACTCAGCTTGAAGAGCAGAAGGCATTTGACTTCGCAGTAAATGTTGAAAAGAAGGAAGCTGTTTCCAACAAGTTCAAGGCTACTACAGTAAAGGGTTCACAGTTCAACCAGCCTATGCTTGAATTCTCAGGCGCTTGTGCAGGCTGTGGTGAAACTCCTTATGCTAAGCTCATCACTCAGCTGTTCGGTGACAGAATGTTCATCGCAAACGCTACAGGCTGTTCATCCATCTGGGGCGGCAGCGCACCTTCCACACCTTACACATTCAACAAGAAAGGTCAGGGTCCTGCATGGTCCAACTCCCTCTTTGAGGATAACGCAGAATTCGGTTACGGTATGTTCCTGGGTCAGAAGACACTGAGAAACAGAGTTATCGAAAAGGTAAAGGCTCTCTATGAGAAGGCTGAAAAGGAAGATGTTAAGGCAGCAGTTAAGGAATACCTTGACACTGTTGATGACGGTAATGCTAACACTCCTGCTACAGAAAAAATGATCGCAGCTCTGGAGGCTTGCGGATGTGATGCAGCTAAGGAGATACTGGCTCAGAAGGATTACCTGAGAAAGAAATCCCAGTGGATCTTCGGCGGCGACGGCTGGGCTTACGATATCGGTTTCGGCGGTCTCGACCACGTTATCGCTTCCGGTGAAGACGTAAACATCTTTGTATTCGATACAGAGGTTTACTCCAATACAGGCGGACAGTCCTCTAAGGCTACACAGACAGGTGCTATCGCACAGTTTGCCGCAGCAGGTAAGGAAGTTAAGAAGAAGGATCTGGCAGGTATAGCAATGAGCTATGGCTATGTATATGTTGCACACGTCGCTATGGGTGCAGATGCTAACCAGTGTATCAAGGCTATCGCTGAGGCTGAGGCTTATCATGGTCCTTCCATCATCATCGGTTATGCTCCTTGTATCAACCACGGTATCAAGACCGGTATGGGTACATCTATGGCAGAGGAGAAGAAGGCTGTTCAGGCAGGCTACTGGCACCTTTACAGATACAATCCTCAGCTCAAGGCTGACGGCAAGAATCCTTTCCAGATGGATTCCAAGGCTCCTAATACTGATGAATACAAGAACTTCCTCATGGGTGAGGTACGTTACAATGCTCTTGCTCGTCAGAACCCTGAAAGAGCTGAAAAGCTGTTTGACAAGGCTCTGGAAAATGCAAAGGACAGATATGATTACCTCATTCGTCTTTCCAAGCTTTACGGCTAATATATTAATTTGACGTTTTCTGAATTTTTTCATTTAATTACTTCCAAAGAAACCACACTCCGAAAGGGGTGTGGTTTCTTATCAGGAAGTATTGTTTTATTCTCTATGCCGGAAATATTGATGTCTCAATTAAATCTTGAAGATTTAGTTGGGGGATCAATAAATCATTTACAGACAATTATCACCTAATTTTCATTTGACACTGATACGATTAACTGTTATAATTATAGTGGGTGAATTAGCATGAAGAAACTAATGTTTATAGGCGATGTGGTAGGAAGATCCGGATGTGATTTTCTTTCCCATAGGATATACGAAATAAAGAAAAATTACAGCATAGATCATATAATTATAAATGGTGAAAATTCTGCACAAAACAATGGTATTACCCGTTTTTCCGCAGACCAGCTGCTCAGATGCGGCGCTGATGTTATAACTACCGGCAATCACTGCTTCAAAAGAAGAGACTCTATACATATTTTTGATGATGATAATATTCTTCGCCCTGCCAATTACCCTGTGGGAGTTGTGGGAAAAGGCATTTGCACCATTGACTGCGGATCCTACAGTTTTACTGTGATAAATCTTATGGGTACAGCATTTATGGAGCCCCTGGACAATCCCTTCACCGTAATAGACGAGCTTTTGACCAGAACAGATACCCCCAATATCTTTGTTGATTTTCATGCCGAAGCTACCGCTGAAAAAAAAGCAATGGGTCATTATCTTACAGGTAAGGTAACAGCCGTAATGGGTACACATACCCATGTTCAGACCTCAGATGAAATAATACTGGGTGAGCATACAGGCTATATTACAGATGCAGGTATGACAGGTCCCGAATTATCTGTTTTGGGAGTTGATATAAAGGCTGCTGTAAATAAACAGCGATTCAGATTTCCTGTAAGATTTACAGAATCCGACAATCCCTGCTTTATTAATGGCGTGATTGTAACATTTGACGAAAAATCAGGCAAATGCTTGAAAATTGTACGTCTAATAGAGAGATAATGATTTTTTTCTCATTAGCCTATTGAAATTATATATATTTTATAGTATAATTTTCTTATGATAAGTTAGTGAGATATAAATAAATATTTAAATTTAGAAACGGAGGACAAACAATGGAAATCTTAAAAGTTTCGTCACATTCATCACCAAACTCTGTTGCAGGTGCTATCGCAGGTGTTATCAGAGAACAGAAGGCCGTTGAAGTACAGGCAGTTGGTGCAGGCGCTGCCAATCAGGCAATCAAATCAATTGCTATTGCAAGAGGTTATCTTGCTCCTATCGGAGTTGATCTTGTGTGCATCCCCGCTTTTGCAAACATTACTATTGACGGCGAGGAAAGAACCGCTATCAAGCTCATCTGCGAACAGAGATAATAAAATTTCAAATATCGGATGGATCACCCTCGAAGCAATGCTTCGGGGGATGTTTTTATCTTCGGCTTTAATGCAGCACCGTACAAAGACCGCTTGGCGGTATTGCCTTAAATACGTGATGTAAACAACATTTTGTGAATTTTGTTACATTAATTTTATTATTACACTCAAATATTTTCTGAAATGATGTTGAAAAATTTCTCAGGATATGCTATAATAAAGTATATTGAAAACTAATAGCAAAATGAAAGGGTGAGAGCATGAAACTTACCGGCGCACAGATCATAATAGAGACTCTGGTAGAACAGGGTTGTGACCGTGTATTCGGCTATCCCGGCGGACAGATCATCAATGTCTATGACGAGCTTTATAAAAGCCGTGACAGGATAGAACATATCATTACAGCTCACGAACAGGGTGCTGCTCATGCAGCCGACGGCTACGCAAGATCCACCGGAAAGACCGGTGTTGTTATAGCTACATCGGGTCCGGGAGCTACAAACCTTGTTACAGGTATCGCTACTGCTTACCTGGATTCAGTACCAATGGTGGCTATCACAGGTAATGT
>CACZQG010000061.1 GCA_902783235.1 uncultured Ruminococcus sp. | reverse complement strand
GATGAGCGACCGAGGCTCTGCCTCTGGACACCGCAAGCCTTTGAAAAGGCTTGACCTAAACTTTTGTATTTAAGTAATTCATAGTTTTTTACAAATTGCTTACTAAAATTGATTTCCGCACAATCTATGTGCGGTATTGCCTTAAAAAAGCCCCCGACCTGTTCAGGCCGGGGAGCTTGTGGTATTATTCTATATTATCATTATTATCATTTTCAAACGCTTCGGGTGAAGCAGCTTCGGGTGCATTGGCTTCGGCGGCTTCCGGCTGAGCAGCCTCAGAGGCTGTCTCAGGCGTTTCAGCAGGCTTCTCATCCTCCGTTACGTCTTCATCCAGCTCGCCCTTCATGAGCTTTTCAAACTCGTCTCCCTCGATCTTTTCATGCTTCATAAGATACTTGGCAAGGAGGTGGAGCTGATCCATATGCTCGGTGAGTATCTCCTCAGAGCGTTTGTAGCCTTCTTCAATAAGACGGCGCATTTCTTCGTCTATTTCTGATGCTACCTTGTCTGAATAGTTGGGGGTATTGGTGAACTCTCTGCCCAGGAACACCTCTCCATGATCGTGACCATATACCATAGGACCCAGCTTTTCGCTGAAGCCGTATTTGGTCACCATGCTTCTTGCAATATTAGTGGCTCTTTCAATATCATTGGAAGCACCTGTGGATATATCATCAAGTATGAGCTTTTCTGCAACTCGACCGCCCAGGAGAGTTACGATGTTCTCTCTCATCTCAGTCTTGCTTACATAGGACTTGTCATGCTCGGGCAGGGACATTGTAAAGCCTCCTGCCATACCTCTGGGTATGATGGATACCTGATGCACCTTGTCCTGTGATTCGCAATAATAGGTACAAACTGCGTGACCTGCCTCATGATAGGAGGTAAGCTTCTTTTCACGGTCGGTAACTACTCTTGACTTCTTTTCGGGACCTGCTACTACTTTGATCGTGGCATCCTCGATATCCTCCATTGTAATAGCCTTTCTGTCAGCTCTTGCAGCTAAAAGTGAGGCTTCATTTACAAGGTTTTCCAGATCTGCACCTGTAAATCCCACAGTGGTTTTGGCAATGGTCTTGAGGACTACATCGGGAGCCAGAGGCTTATTCTTGGTGTGTACCTTGAGTATTTCCTCTCTGCCCTTTATATCGGGATAATTTACAACTATCTGTCTGTCAAAACGTCCGGGTCTTAAAAGTGCCGGGTCAAGTATATCACGTCTGTTGGTCGCTGCAATAACTATAACGCTTTCATTGCCCGTAAAGCCGTCCATTTCCACAAGCAGCTGGTTAAGAGTCTGTTCACGCTCATCGTGTCCGCCGCCGAGTCCGGCACCTCTGTGTCTTCCCACAGCGTCGATCTCATCAATGAATATGATGGCAGGAGCGTTTTTCTTTGCCTGCTCGAAAAGGTCTCTTACACGAGAAGCACCGACACCTACGAACATTTCAACAAAGTCTGAGCCTGAGATGGCAAAGAACGGACAGCCGGCTTCTCCTGCAACTGCCTTTGCCAACAGAGTCTTACCTGTACCGGGAGGGCCCAGCAGCAGAACGCCCTTTGGTATTCTGGCTCCGATGGCCTCGTATTTCTTGGGATTTTTTAGGAAATCGACTATTTCTGCCATTTCCTCCTTTTCCTCGTCAGCACCGGCAACATCAGCAAATGTGATCTTTTTGCCGCCACGCTGCTGACTCTTGATATTGGCTTTGGTAAAGGCGTTGTATTTTCCGCCGCCTCCGGTCTGACGCATCATGAAAAATAACAGGGCAATTGCTATACCCAGCATGAGTACTGTAGGTATTGCTGAAAGTATCCAGGAATTATCTGTGATCTTCTTGTAATCCTGTTCAAGAGGGGCATTGGGATGACGCTTGTTATACTCTTTTCTGTAATCATGCTCATCTGTATCCGTATCGTTCAGGAACACGTTTACATTGGGCACCTCGTATGTCCTTGCTTTTTCTTCACCGTCAAGAACGTATTCCAGTTCACCGGTACCCAGATCCAGAGTATAGGACTTGACCTTATACTCGTCAAAGTAAGCGATGATCTCGGAATATGGCTGCTTTTTAGCAGAATTGGTCACTCGTGAGAAGATGAAGAAAAACGCTCCTATGATGATAGCTCCCACAATGATGTAGGCAAGCAATCCTTTGTTTCTGTTACCCAAAGATAGCTTCACTCCTTTTATTGATTATTATTCGCCAAGAGGTTCAAAAATGCCTATGTAAGGCAGTTGTCTGTACTTCTCCGCCACGTCCATGCCGTAGCCTATGACAAATTTGTCAGGGATGGTAAACAGCCTGACATCAGGGTTGATATCCGCTGTTCTCCTTGACGGCTTGTCTAAGAGGGTACATATCTTCAATGAAGCGGGATTGCGCTTCAAAAGAATTTCTTTTAATTTATATAAGGTATTGCCCGAGTCTATAATATCCTCAATGATAAGAACGTGTCTTCCCTTTATATCTGTATCCAGATCCTTTTTTATCATTACATTTCCCGAGCTTACCGTATCATCTCCATAGCTTGATGCGGATATGAAATCCACAGTGCATGGTATATCCATTTCTCTTATAAGATCGGCGCAGAATATGAAAGCACCCTTGAGTGTGCACACTATCACCGGATCCTTGTCCTTATATTCCTCTGCCAGAGAACGGGCAGCTTCTGCGATCTTGTCCCGTATCTGTTCACGGGTAAAGAGTATTTCTTTGATATTTCCTTTCATTTTTCTCCTTTACTGTCTATACTGATATTCAGATACCTTTTGGTATTTTCGTCGGTTTTCACTCTGTCTGCTATGCCGAAGCCTTCCATAAATACTATTCCCAGATCATCGGCTATAAAATGCAGACTGCTTCTTTTTTCCGGGGGTATTTTTTCATTGATAAGCTTTTTTACAGAGGAAGTAAAATCCCTTCCCATGAGCTTTACCTTATCCCCGAATCGCCTGTTTCGCAGGATCAGCTCACCCTGAATCTTGTCTGCATCTATACAGCAATGGGGATCTGCGGTCATACGGCTTTGCATCTCTGCTTTAAGGAGCCTTCCGTCGAATATAGAGTTATCTCCCATTAAAAGCCATTGCTCCACATCTCCGGAGGGAGGTGTGTTTTTTTCTTTGAAGATAACACCGTTTGTGCCTCTGATATATGTGTCCTTCTTTATATTTATCCTGCCATCCTTATCCCGGAGGCTGCAAATGCGCCTGATATTATCAAAGCTGACAGGCAGGTGATTTTCGCTGAGAAAGCGTGATACCGCACGCCTCATAACAACAGGCTCCATGCATGATATATCTATTCCCTCTTCTTTTTTCCCTTCACTGAGTGCAGCGGAGGTCTTATCTTCAATAAAGCTGTTTTCCATTCGCAGGGCTTTCAGGGAATTTGAGAAGCTTTTATAGAATCCGCCGTTTATCTCCTTCATCTGAGGGATGATAAGATGGCGTATCTTGTTTCGGGTATAATCGTCTGACAGATTAGTAGAGTCGGTAACATAGGACTGCCCCCTGCTCTCCAGGTATTCCTCCACCTGTTCACGGGTAATGTTTATAAGAGGTCTGGATATATTATCCCGCACCTGGGGTATTCCGCATAATCCTTTAAGTCCTGTTCCTCTTATAAGGTTCAGCAGAACGGTCTCTGCATTGTCAGACAGGGTGTGTGCCGTGGTGATGATGCCATTTTCTCCGGCAGCCTCCCGAAATCTTTGGTAGCGTATCTCCCTTGCAGTTTCCTCCAGGGATCTTCCCAGGGATGCTGCGGCTTTGGGCACATCTTCGTGAAAGACACGCAGTGCAATGTCATTTTCTTCACAAAGCCTGCGGCAGAATCCTTCATCCCTGTCGCTTTCCTCTCCCCGTATCATGTGATTGATATGGACAGCGGTTAGCTCAAAGCCGATATCATGCTGCAGCTCACTTAGCATCATAAGCAGACACACACTGTCAGCACCTCCCGAAAGAGCTGCTATGACGCAGGTGTTCTTTTTTATGACATTCTGCTCTATTATAGTATCATAAACAATTTTAAGCGTATTATCCATTTTGTTTTATTTAGCATCCGGCGGTGCTTCACTGAATTCGGGATTGGAAAATCTTGTAAACTGACCATCCCATATAAGCTTTACCGTTCCGGTCTCACCGTGACGGTTTTTGGCAACGATACATTCGGAGATATTAGGCTCAGTGCTTTCCTTGTTATAGTATGCATCTCTGTATAAAAACATAACAATATCCGCATCCTGCTCAATAGAGCCCGAATCACGCAGGTCTGACAAAAGGGGACGCTTGTCCGGCCGGCTCTCAACGCCACGGCTCAGCTGTGACAGGAGTATTACCGGAACATCCAGCTCCTTTGCCAGTATTTTAAGGTTACGGGTTATTTCCTGTACTCTCAGGACCTGGTTTTCAGTTTTCATAGTCGAGCCTAAAAGCTGAAGATAGTCGATAACCACCAGTCCCAGATTTTTCATTCGTCTGAGCTTGGCTTTCAGCTGAGGTACATTGGTACCTGCCGTATCATCAAGGAATACAGGCAGTCCGCATAGTACATCTGCGCCGGAGGCAAGTCTTACCCAGTCGTTATCCGACAGAAAGCCGCTTCGCAGCTTGTTTGAGTCTACCAGTGCTTCGGTAGAGAGCATTCTTGTGGCAAGCTGCTCCTTTGACATTTCAAGGGAGAATACTGCCACCTCTTTATCCGAATGTCTGGCAACATTTGTTGCCATATTCAGTGCAAATGAGGTTTTGCCCATACCCGGACGAGCCGCAACTATTATAAGGTCAGAGCGGTTAAGACCGGTGGTGATGGTATCAAGAAGTGTAAACCCTGTTTTTGCACCCAGGTATTTTTCCTTGTCCGGACCGGATATCTTCTGCAATCTGTCCCAGGATTCAAATACCACATCGCTTATGGGAGTAAGACCTGTGACATCCTTGCCCTGACGTATATCGAATATTTTCTGCTCTGCCGAGTCCAGCAGCACCTGTGCGCTGTTCTGGTCAAGTGCTATCTCATGGAGAAGCTCCTTTGCCACCAGTGCCAGACTGCGTATATAGTATTTTTCCGCTACTATTTTGCAGTAGCTTTCCACATTGTCAACAGATGGTACAAGATCCACAAGGGAGGCTAAATACCGTCTGCCCTCATCAGAGCTTTCAAATACATTGTCCCGTATTGCCTGATCCAGTACTGTTATAACATCTGCCTGTGTTCCCATGGTGAACATACGCAGCATTATATTGAAAAGCCGTCGGTGCTGTTCTATATGAAAGCTTTCGGGCTTCAGATGCTCCAGTACAGTGGAGATAACTCCCGGCTCTACAAGTATGGCACCCAGTACAGTCTGTTCTGCCTCAAGACTATAGGGCAGATCATTTTCAAATAACTGATCCGGCTCCATGTCTTAGCCTTCCGTCACGTCAACTGTGACTTTAGCGGTCACGCCCTGATACAGCTTTATATCAGCCTCATAGGTGCCGAAGTTTTTGATCTCTGTCTTTAAGGATATTTTCTTCTTATCAATATCCTTGCCGTACTGCTGCTTTATAAGCTCTGCAATATTTCCGGCTGTAACAGAGCCGAAAAGCTTGCCGCCGTTTCCGGCTTTTGCTGCCGCCTTGACAGTTTTGCCGTCTATAGCGGAGGCTATATCCTGTGCATTCTGCTTTTCCACATCCTTCTTGTGCTGTGCAGATGCCTTCTGACCGTCCAGAAGGTTCATGTTTTTGGCTGTAGCCTCAACAGCCAGCCCCTTTCCGATAAGGAAATTCCTTGCGTAGCCGTCGGAAACGTTTTTGATCTCGCCTTTTTTTCCGGAGCCCTTAACATCCTGTAAAAATATTACCTTCATATCTATTCTCCTTGATCTGCGTTTATAGCTTCAATAAGTCTGAGCTTAGCCTGCTGCTCTGTAACATCCTTCAGCTGTGCAGCAGCCATAGTCTGATGACCGCCGCCGCCCAGACGTTCCATTATTACCTGTACATTTATATTGCCCAGTGAACGGGCTGAAATATTGACACTGCCTCCTGTTTTATAGATAACAAAGGAAGCATCCACATCCTTTATTCCCAGCAGCTCATCTGCCGCCTGAGGTGCTATGACTCTTACCTCCTGATCCTCCTCACAGCTGAGTGCTATGGCGCATCTGCCCACTATCTGTGCTGAGGAAATAAGTGCGGCTCTCTTGCTGTAGCTTTCTATAGAGCTTGTAAACAGACTCTTGACTCTTATGGTATCTGCACCGTTCTTTCTCAGATAAGCTGCCGCCTCAAAAGTCCTTACGCCTGTATGCATAACAAAATTCTTGGTATCCAGCATTATACCGGATAAAAGTGCCTCTGCAAATACAGATGGTATGGAATTTACATTTTTGAAATACTGTATTATCTCGGTCACCATTTCGGATGCCGATGACGAGTACGGCTCATGGTAGAATATAACAGCATCATTTATAAAGTTCACCGATTTGCGGTGGTGGTCTATAACTATTTTCTGGTGAGCTGATTCCAGCAGATCCCTGCTTTCCACAAGCTCGGGATTATGAGTATCCACTATGATGAGCAGGTCATTTTCCATCTGGCTTGCTATTGCCTCGGCAGGGGATATTATAATATCCGGGTATTCCTCGGTTATTTTATCTATCAGCATATGGGAAAGGTTTTTCTGCTTATCCACAACGAAATAAGCCTCCTTGCCCAGCTGCCTTACAGCATTTGCAAGTCCGGTGCCTGCACCTACAGCATCAAGATCGGCAAACCTGTGCCCCATTATGTATACGGTCTCACTGGTTTGTACAAGCTCCTGAAGTGCATTTGCGATAATACGGGATTTAGCCTTGGATTTCTTTTCAACGCCCTTTGCAACGCCGCCAAAAAATCTGAATCCGTTTTCTGTTTTGACTGCTGCCTGATCGCCGCCTCGTCCCAGACACATATCCAGTGCCTGCCTTGCCAGGGCTTCATTTTCCTCAAAGGTCTCGCCGCCTCTGCCTACACCGATGGAGAATGTTACTACACTATTTTTTTCTCCTACGGTTATGCTTCTTGCCTTGTCAAGTATATTGAATTTGGAGCTTATTATCTCGCTGAGATGCTGCTCCTCGATAAAAGCGATGAACTTATCATTGGAAAGCTTACGGAGTACTCCTGTAGTCTTTACCATAAATTCCTCCAGCAGTGTTTCTATAGCTGCTGAGACATGAGCTTTTTCGCTTTCCTTAAAGTTTTGCAGAACATCCTCATAGTTATCTATTACAAGAAGTACGACTACGGGACGAGTGCGCTTGAATCTTCCCAGAAGATCCGCAAATTCCGTCACATCCGAAAAGCTCAGATATATCATGTTTTTCTGTCTGCCGGTGATGGGAACACAGGTGACCTTATAAATATGATCCTTATATTCAATGGTGGATACACCGTCTACTGTGAGAGTACTCATATTTATGCCGAATATTTTTTCAATGTCGCAGCCGAATGCCTCATCATCCCGCAGCAGCCGCTGGTCGAATTCCCTGTTGCACCATAGTATCTCATAGTTGCTGTCAAGCAGTGCCACCGGGTTTTCCGAGTAGTAAAGTACCTGATTCGAGGCGTTGTTCACCGCATCATTGAGCTCCGCAATATGCTTTAAGGAGCTGTTATAGTAAATAATTATTTCAGTAACAAGAACTGCTGAAAAAATCGTCGTAGGAACTACCGATATAAGGAATTTCTCAGTATTGTATGTTTTCAGCATAAATGCGGTGAACATACACGATACCATGAGAAGAAAAGCCGATATCACCATTCCTAACGGGAATTTCTTTTTCAAGCTATTCTCACCTCCGATTTCAGGAGCATTTTATTGCATCGCAAGCAGTATTATATCCGGCAGATCCCCCCCCGGTATCACCGCTTTTGATCTCTTTTGCTCTGACCTGTATCTCTCTATATTTCCATGATTATTGGAAGTATCATGGGGCTGCGCTTGGTCTTTTCGTAAATATAGTCCGAAAGATCGTCACGCATACGGGTTTTTATATAATTCCATTCCCTCAGCTCCTGAGGCGACAGAGAATCGAGAGTATGTGACAGAAGTGCTCTTGCATTGTCGATAAGCTCCTCGGACTCTCTTACATACACAAATCCTCTTGATATGATATCAGGACCAGAAACAACGCTGTTTGAAGCCTTTTCGATACCGATAACTATTATTATGAGTCCGTCCTGTGCCAGATGCTTTCTGTCACGAAGCACGATAGAGCCAACATCTCCAACGCCCAATCCGTCTACCAGTACCTTGCCGGCAGGGACCTGAGATACTACATTGATCTTGCTGCCGTCGGTCTCAATAACATTTCCTATCTCACCGATTATTATATTCTCTCTTGGCATACCCATTTCAAGAGCGATCTCTGCGTGCTTTTTCAGGTGCTTGTATTCACCGTGCACCGGAATAAAGAATTTCGGTCTTGTGAGAGCCTGTATGAGCTTCAGCTCCTCACGGCAGGCGTGACCCGAAACGTGCACCTCATACATTTTTTCATATACCACCTCAGCACCGGATTTCATAAGCTCATTGACTACCTTGGTGACATACTTTTCGTTGCCGGGGATAGGCGTTGCCGAGATGATTATAAAATCCATAGGTGTGATGTTCACCTTTTTGTGATCGTTCATCGCCATACGGGTAAGAGCTGACATAGGCTCTCCCTGGCTTCCCGTGGTGATAAGCACTATCTCAGCCGCAGTATAGCGGTTCATGGTATCTATATCTATCATAACGCCCTTTGGAACATCCAGGTAACCCAGCTCTATAGCTGTACTGATAACGTTTATCATGCTTCTGCCGAATACGGCTACCTTTCTTCCGTACCTGTGGGCGCAGTTGACTATCTGCTGTATACGGTGTATATTAGATGAGAATGTGGCAATAATGATACGCTTTCCCTCTCCCTTGGCAAACAGCTTTTCAAAGGATTCACCTACTGTATGCTCGGAGGCGGTATATCCCGGACGCTCTGCATTTGTGGAGTCTGCCATAAGTGCCAGAACTCCCTTGCTTCCCAGCTCTCCAAAGCGTGCCAGATCAATAATCTCGCCGTTTATGGGGCTGTAGTCCACCTTGAAGTCGCCGGTGTGAACAATAACGCCTGCAGGTGTGTGTATAGCCATACCTACAGCATCGGGTATGGAGTGATTGACCTTAATGAATTCAACTGCCATGCATCCCATTTTAATAGTCTTGCGCGGCTCGGTATTAATAAGCTTTACCTTTCCGGACAGTCCGTGCTCCTTGAATTTGCCGTCAACCAGTGCCAATGTGAGCTTTGTACCGTAGATGGGAACATTTATTTTTTTCATAAGGTATGCAAGACCGCCGATATGATCCTCATGTCCGTGTGTCAGAACTATTCCTCTGATCTTATCCTTGTTTTTTTCAACATATGTGAAATCCGGGATAACTATGTCAACGCCGGGCATTTCCGTATCGGGGAATGCAAGACCGCAGTCGATAATGAATATATCGTTGGAGCATTCGATGACGGTCATATTTTTTCCGATCTCGTTCAGACCGCCCAGGGGGATTATTTTGACCGGAGTACGTCTGTGTTCCTTTTCCTTTTTCTGTTTTGAAGCACCCTCCGGTTTTCCGTGTCCCTTATCATTTCCGGATGCACTGCGCCGATCGCTGCGTCTGAAAAAACGTCTTTTTACGTCCTGTGTCTGATTTGTCTGGTTGTTATCCAATTTGTACCTCTCTTTCCCGATCCTTTCGCTGCCAGGTCAAGGCAATGCCGCACGGTCATGTCTTAAAGTAACTTACAGATTGATTTGCCGAATTATTTTCACGAACAAAATACAATATCATAGGCTGCAAAAGGTCTGTATATATTTATATTATATTTTATTTTATTTAATAAAAACCCGTATTTCAGCCATAAAATATGGATGGCTGAACAAAATTATACATATTAATTATACGCAAATACTCAGCAAAAGTCAAGGCATATTTTGAAATTTGAACAATATGCATGATTTAAGTCGGTACCGTACAAGGATTGTGTGTTAGATTTATTCGTCAAAGTATACAAATTACCGGTATCAATTCTATTGATGTCCCAATTAAATCTTGAAGATTTAGTTGGGGAAGCAATATGTCAAGGCTGTATGGCAGGATATCAAAAAAACACGGCGTTAATGCCGTGTCTCAGACTGTTGAAAAAGGTCAGCTTTGAAGTATTATCCGGGGACATCCTCACTTGCAGGGTGTCAGCCTTACATTGACATTTCTATCCAAATCCTTCAGATTTGGCATTTTTATTTAATGTCTGCATGACAGTTCTGTCAGGGGACACCCTCACTTGCAGGGCTCCAACCCTGCATTGACATTTCTATCCAAATCCTTCAGATTTGGCATTTTTATTTAATGTCTGCATGACAGTTCTGTTAGGGGACGCCCTCTCTTGCAGGGCGTCCCCTCTTTCAAAACAGTCTTAGG
>CACZQG010000060.1 GCA_902783235.1 uncultured Ruminococcus sp. | reverse complement strand
GCCAGTATTCCTGCACCTTCCCTCCTTGAATTTCAGCATTTATTCTTCGCATAAATCTTCAAGATTTAATTGGGACATCAATAAAATGTCGTTTTGCGTAATATATCCAAAGCCTGTCTGTGCGTAATCGTTTACATAAAAATACGGGGACTATCCCCACAAAAACGGCAGGTGAGCTGTATAGATGAAGAAAATAGATCTCAAGACCCTTATAATGGTGAATATAATCAATTTCATTATCCTTGGCGGTGCTGTTCTACTTTTTATCATGGATATGGATATGATCGCATATATAGCCATTGCTATATGGGTAATATCCGTTATATACACAAACTACTCCATTATTGTCCGCAATACAGATACTGTAACGGTAATAAAAGCAGCAGACAGACATAACCTGTTTGCAAAACAAACGGAAATACTTATCAAGACCTACAGAAGCGTTGAATTTCATGCGGAATTTTTTGACTCGGAGGAACCGGGCAGCATGATGAAGGAGGCATATGACCTTATAAACGAGCAGGTAACGGGAAATATCTCATCTGCTGTGAAATTTATGCGTTCCTACGATCACATCACCCGTCCCCCCTACGACTTTCTTACTAATATATGCTCCCAGAATGAAGAACTTGTAAATTCCCTGACTAAGCTTGTGGAGCTTACACTTAAAATTGACAGTAAGGCTGACGATGTTGATACAAGCTATGTAGATAATCTTATTCAATCGTTGAAGGACCTGTCAGATGGAAAGGATAATAAATAATGAACAGAAACAGAAGCAATAATAAGATCGTTGCAGCAGCAGTGATCGGTGTAGTAATAGTTTTGGGACTTGTACTGGTGGCAGGTATTAAGGTCATGAAAAATGATGACGGCGAAGGAGGAGGCAGCGGAAAAACGCTGGAGGAAATGCTGGAGAATGTAGATATCACCAAGGCTACCCCCACAAAGGCATCCGTTTCCCTGAACGACCCCTCACTTTATGACGAGCTTCCCGATATCAGCAAGTATCCCCTGGCAGTACAGGGTAACGGTGATGTGGATATTGAAATATTCGCTCCCAGTGAAAAAGCCGGTAAGGATACAGATGCATGGCTGATAGATGCCGCCGAAAGCTTTAACGCTCTTAAAATGAAATCAGGCAGCAAAACTGTCAGCATATCAGTTAGATGCATGAGCAGCGGTCAGGGTGCCGACTATATAATATCCGGAAAATACCTCCCGGATCTGTACACTCCCAGTAATTCCCTTTTCGGCGAATATGCTATGGCAAAGTGCAGTAATATTACTCTTTACTCGGATAAGCTGGTGGGTAATACCGCAGGTATACTGGTACGTAAAAACAGCGGCTATACGGATGTAAACAAGGTAATACAGGATGTTGTGGATGGAAAAATAAATATAGGCTATACCAATCCCCAGACAAGTGCGGCAGGTCTGAACCTTCTTATGCAGATACTTATGAATGCTGACAAGGATGATATGTTCAGCCAGAAGGCGATCGACTACTTCACACAGTTCAACAGCAATATCCCCTTTATCGCCTATACGACTCAGCAGATGCGTGACAGTGCAGGCAGCGGCATTCTCGACGGCATGGTATCGGAGTATCAGTCATATATCAATGACGAAAATCTAAGATCAGTATATGATTTTCTTCCCTTCGGCATACGCCATGACGGACCTGTATATATAACAAGCTCCGCATATCTCAATAAAAAGGATGCAGTAAAGATAGTCATGGACTTCCTCCAGTCTACCGAAATGCAGAAAAAAGCCGAGAATTACGGTTTTAACCAGAATACTGACTATAAATCCGCATTTGATGTCAGCGGTTCACAGGTAAACCGTGCTTTGGAAACATACAAAAGCTTCAAGGACGGCGGCAGAGATATTGCAGCAGTATTCGTTGCTGACTGCTCCGGCTCTATGGCAGGAGATGCAATACAGCAGCTGCGTACTTCTCTGTCCAACGGAATGACATATATCAAAGAAAACAACTATGTCGGTCTTATAAGCTACTCAAATGACGTTACTATAGAGCTTCCTATGGGTAAATTCGATCTTACACAGAAGTCATATTTCCAGGGAGCTGTGAACAATATGCAGGCAAACGGCGGTACTTCCTCTTATGAGGCAGTATTGACAGCTATTAAAATGATAAACGATCTTAAAAAGGATAACCCGGATGTGAAGCCCATGATATTCCTGCTGTCAGACGGCATGGCAAACGGTGAATTCACACTGGAGGATACAAGGAATATAATCAAGGACTCCAAGATCCCAATATACACTATAGGCTATACAAGCTCGGCTGATACAGATGAGCTGCAGAAGCTTTCAAATATCAACGAAGCAGCATCTATAAATGCAGATTCAGATGATATAATCTATAAGATAAAGAGTCTGTTTAATTCACAGCTGTAAAAAACAGCAAGGCTATAGGATATCCCATAAAGCTTAAAGTCGAAGCAAAGCGTGAGCAGCCGTTCGGATCAAGCCGGGATGACTGCTGCTGTCCCGGAAGACTTTGCTATCCATGATTATGGCAAATATCAGGTTTACTGTAATGAAACAATAATAGAAAGGCAGTGATGTTAGGGTTGGATAAAAAGCTGGTACTGTATGGGTTCAATAACCTTACAAAAGCGCTGAGCTTTAATATCTACGATGTTTGCTACGCCAAGAGCAAACGTGAGCAGGAGGACTATATCCGATACATCGATGAACAGTATAACTCAGAGCGACTTACCAAAATACTCTGTGATGTTACACATATGATCGGAGCTACCATACTGAATATATCCAAACAAGACTATGACCCTCAGGGTGCATCTGTAAACGTCCTTATTGCAGAGGGAAAAGTATCACCGGATAATATAGACCGTTCCTGCAACAAGGGACTGGATTTTCTTGAAGGGGATACGGTACACGCACATCTTGACAAAAGCCATGTTACCGTGCACAGCTTCCCGGAATCGCATCCTGAAAATGCAGTATGTACCTTCCGTGTAGATATAGATGTTGCCACCTGCGGAGAAATATCTCCCCTGAATACCCTGGATTACCTTATTGATTCCTTTGACTCGGATATAATAACCATTGACTATCGTGTAAGAGGCTTTACCCGTGATATGTGCGGAAAAAAATACTTTATCGACCACGATATAACCTCGATTCAGGATTATATTGATAAGAGTACCCTCACAAGATATGATGCTATCGACGTGAATGTGTACCAATCAAATATTTTTCATACTAAAATGCTTATTAAGGAGCTTCAGCTCCAGAATTATCTTTTCAATACAGATGTTTATGAGCTTCCGCCCAAGGAAAGGCTTGATATCACTAACAGTCTCCGGCGTGAGATGATCGAGATCTTCAGCGGAGCAAACATATATTAAGGCAACACCGCACAAAGACCGCTTGGAAGCTTTGCACGTCATCTGCTTGCAGATTTTCCTTTATCTTGCACAAAATCTCTT
>CACZQG010000059.1 GCA_902783235.1 uncultured Ruminococcus sp. | reverse complement strand
GTTTCAGGCTATATCCTTGGTGTTAATCCCTTCAATCAGCCCGGTGTTGAAAGCTATAAGTCGAATATGTTTGCACTTCTCGGCAAACCCGGATATGAGGATAAGAAGGCTGCACTGGAAGCTAAGCTGGGCTAAATAATCATGCTGAACTTACATGAACGGTGTTCATTTAAGTATAAACGAAAAAACAAGCCGCAATCCACGGCGAAAGGAGTTAATCTATGATCAAGATAATTACAGGTAAAAAGGGTACCGGTAAAACAAAGGTGCTTATTGATGATATTAATGAAGCAGTAAAGAACACAAACGGCTGCATCGTATGCATCGAAAAAGGCGATGCTCTCAGAAGAGCAGTAAGCTATAAGGTAAGATGGTGTGATGCTGATCAGTTCGAGGTAAAGAGCTTTGACGCATTCTATGGCTTTGTAGCAGGTATGCTGGCTGGCAACTATGATATAAAGGAAGTTTATGTTGATGGCATCCTGAAGATCGGCGGTGCTGATTTCAGTGAGCTGGGAATCATGTTTGACAAGCTGGACAAGCTTACAGGAGATGAAACAAAGGTGGTATTCACAGTATCTGCTGATGCTTCCGAGCTTCCCGAAAGCGTAACAAAGTTTGCGTAATTTTTTCAAAACCCCTTGACAAATCCTGGTTTTTTGTATATAATAAGATTTGTGATGTCTGTATAAAGGGATGAAAGATCATATTATCCCTTTTATACAGCTATGAATGGAGTAATACTATGAATATGGATCTTCGTCGGATATTCAATAATACAGACTCTAAAGCAGATTTTCATGGTGAGATCACTATGGAAGAGCTGGAAAGATGTAATGGTTATACTTTTGCAAAACCTGTAAAATATAACGGTGTGTTTTATAACCGTGCCGATGTTGTTCACATGGATTATTCTGTTGAATTTACATTGAGTATTGTCTGTGACAGATGCCTGAAGGAGCTTGAAAGAGAATACAAGTATGACTTTCGGCATATAGTTGTAGGTTCTGTGAATCGTGATGAGGAGGATTTCATCATCGCAAAGGATCACAGAGTCAATGTTAATGAGATCGCTCTTTCGGACTTGCTTCTGGAACTGCCTACCAAGCTTTTGTGCAGGGATGACTGTAAAGGTCTTTGCACTGTTTGCGGCTGTGACCTGAATGAGACCGAATGTGATTGCCAAAAATAGGCTTTTAGTAGTATAGAAGCTGTTGAAGGAGGTGCCGAAATGGCTGTACCGAAGAGAAAAACTTCCAAAGCAAGACGTGATAAAAGACGTTCTGCTGTATGGAAGCTCAATGCTCCTGCGCTCAGCAGATGCGATAACTGCGGTGAATTAAAGGCTCCGCACAAGGTATGTAAGAATTGTGGATTCTACAAGGGCGTTGAAGTCATCAAAATGGGTGAAGAATAATGCTTTTGAAGAGGGGAGAGGAGGAGTAGTCTTCCTCTCCTTTTTTCGTATAGAAATGTAGGAGGTGCTTAAAATATGTCATTGCCTTTGGTTGCAGTGGTTGGCAGACCAAATGTTGGAAAGTCTACACTGTTCAATAAATTGGTGGGAAAGCGTATATCTATTGTGGAGGACACCCCCGGCGTTACCCGAGACAGAATATATTCAAAGTGTGAATGGCGTTCCCGTGAATTCATGGTAGTGGATACGGGAGGTATAGAACCCCAGTCTGAGGATATTATACTTTCTCAGATGCGCCGTCAGGCTGAGCTTGCGGTGGAAAGAGCAGATGTGATCGTTCTTGTGACGGATATACGATGCGGTGTTACTGCTGATGATATGGAGGTCGCATCTATGCTGCGAAAAAGCGGAAAGCCCATTGTATTGGCAGTAAATAAGTGCGATACTCTGGGTGAACCTCCAATGGAGCTGTATGAATTCTATAACCTGGGACTTGGCGAACCTTTTCCCATTTCCTCCCAGCACGGTCACGGTACCGGAGATATGCTGGACGAGATATTCAAGTACTTTCCGGATGATAAGACAGAGGATTATGATGAGGAATATATCAAGGTTGCAGTAATAGGTAAACCTAATGCGGGTAAATCTTCTCTTATCAATAGGATCGCAGGAGAAGAGAGAGTAATTGTTTCGGATATTGCCGGCACGACCCGTGATGCAACAGATACAATAATAGAAAACGATAACGGAAAATATGTTTTTATAGATACGGCAGGTATCAGAAAAAAATCCAAGGTAAATGAAAAGATAGAGCATTTCAGTGTCTTGCGTGCATATATGGCTGTGGACAGGGCTGATGTATGTATAATTATGATAGATGCCACCGAAGGCTTTACTGAACAGGATTCAAAGATCGCCGGGTATGCTCATGAGCAGGGAAAGGCATCTGTTGTTGCAGTTAATAAGTGGGATGCTGTAGAAAAGGAAACAGGTACCATGAAGGAGTTTGAGACCAAGCTTCGCAATGATTTCAGCTTTATGTCCTATGTGCCTTTTGTGTTTATCTCAGCAAAGACCGGTCAGAGAGTGGATAAGCTTTATGAAATGATAAATCATGTCCATGACCAGAATTGCATGAGGATCTCTACCGGTATGCTCAACGATGTTCTTTCCTATGCTACCACAAGAGTGCAGCCGCCTTCGGACAAGGGTAAACGTCTGAAGATATATTATATGACCCAGGCGTCATCCAAACCGCCTACTTTTGTAACCTTTGTTAATAAATCTGATCTTTTCCATTTTTCTTATCAAAGATATATCGAGAATCAGATCCGGGAGACCTTTGGTCTGACCGGTACTCCTGTCAGATTTATAGTAAGAGAACGAGGTGAGGGCAAGTAATGGTAATGAAATTTGTTATAGCCGTTGCCTGTGCAGTGATACTGTCATATTTGTTGGGAAGTCTTAACAGCTCCATCATAGTTGTAAGGATCATGAAGGGAGAGGATATCCGGAAGTTTGGCAGCGGAAATGCAGGCCTTACCAATACTCTGAGGTGCTTTGGAAAATTGCCGGCTTTGTTTACTCTTTTAGGTGATCTGCTAAAGGGCATCGTGGCAGTGCTTTTGTGTAAGCTTATATGCGTTCTTCTGGGAGTTGGACTTGGTGCAGACAATGACCCGCATTTTATCGGTTATATAGCCGGTTTCTTTGCTGTAATGGGGCATATCTTTCCGGTATATTATGGGTTTAAGGGCGGAAAGGGTGTCCTTGTGGGGGTTTCAGTGTTTATTGTTATTGACCCGGTAGTTTTTGGTATACTTATCGGAATATTTGCTGTGGTACTATTTATCAGTCGTTATGTTTCGCTGTCATCTATTATAGCAACGATTTGCTGCCCTATAGTAACTTTTTTGATGCAATACTTTTTTGAGAATGAAACTATTGGTCTATCTGTAATATATACTATAATGACTTTGCCCATATGCATAACGGTTATATATATGCATAGAAGTAATATAGAACGTCTTAAAAACGGAAATGAAAACAGATTTACCTTTTTCAATAAGGAGGAGAAGGACAATGGCTAAGATAACTATTTTAGGCTCGGGCGGATTTGGTATGAGTCTTGCGATAATGCTGTATAAACTCAAACATGAAGTTAAGGTATGGTCGGCATTTGAAGATGAATTGGAAAATATACGACGTGATGGCGAACACAGAGCCAAGCTTCCCGGTGTAAAGATACCTGAGGAAATTGAACTGACAAGTGATATTTCCTGCATCAGCGGCAGCGATATAGTACTTCTTGGAATACCATCTCCTTATGTACGAGATGTAGCAAAAAAAGCAGCACCGTATATAACAGATAAAATGATAGTTGTGAATACCAGTAAAGGGCTGGAAGAGGGAAGCCTGAAGCTTATCAGTGATGTTATAAGCGAAGAGATACCCTATTGTCCGGTAGTAATACTGTCGGGACCTTCTCATGCAGAGGAGGTGGCTCTGGGCGTTCCGACTACAGTAGTCGCTGCATCTGCAAATATGGAGGCTGCTTCTTATGTTCAGGAGATAATGAGCAGCGGAGTTTTCAGGATCTATATCAATGAAGATGTTGTGGGATGTCAACTGGGTGGAGCACTGAAAAATATCATTGCACTTTGTGCAGGTATATGTGACGGCCTTAATTATGGAGACAACACTAAAGCCGCTCTTATGACAAGGGGACTTTCCGAGATCGCAAGGCTGGGAGCTGCAATGGGTGCCAATGCCACAACCTTTGCAGGGCTTACAGGTATAGGAGATCTTATCGTTACCTGTACAAGTATGCACAGCCGTAACAGACGTGCAGGTATACTTATAGGACAGGGTGTCAATCCTCAGGAGGCAGTAAAGATCGTGGGTACTGTTGAGGGCTATAATTGCTGTGAGATAGCTGTGGGACTTGCTAAAAAGTACAATGTATCCATGCCTATAACCGAGCAGCTGGATAAGGTACTTTTTCATGGAGGAAATGTTAAGGAGGCATTGAGCAGTCTTATGTCCCGTCCAAAAAAAGCGGAAACTGAACCTGTCCTTTAAGGTAACACCGCACAAAGACCGCCGGGCAGCTTTGCACGTCATCTGCCAGTGTTTCACCAAATCTGCGATTTGGATAGAAGCAAAAATGCCTTTTGGGTATGCCTGCATTGATTTTGTACAATCTAATGAAAAATCCGATGGTCAATCTGACGCACAATCTTTGTGCG